>JAIBAD010000054.1 GCA_019695395.1 Alphaproteobacteria bacterium | reverse complement strand
TATTATTAATAAAAAAAATATAACAAATATTATAATTTAAAAAAGAGAGTATAATTTTTAATATCACTCTCTTAGTATTAGATGTTCAATTGTATATTATAAAACTCTAGAATCCTTTGGGGGGTTGCCCATCCGAATCTTACTTTACGATCACTTTTTCTTTTCTCTAATCTGTAAAAGCTTTCTATCTATAGATAAAAATGTACGAACATTAAATTTACCTGTTCAACAAATTTTTGAACTTTTATCATAAGGAAGAGGAGATGCTTAAATCCACCAATTGAGGATTATTTTGCGGTTAAAACATTCCAAATAAAATAAGTTTAAAGAAAATTTATAAAGACTTGTTTTGAACCATCCCAAATCATCTTACAAGCAACATATAAAACTATGATTAATCCTAAATAGGAAAGCCAATGATATTTTTTTAAAAGATTGGCAATTAAACTTGCAGACATTCCCATAAAGGCAACAGAAAGTGTGAGACCAATGATTAAGACCCAACCATGTTCCCGGGCGGCACCTGCAACCGCAAGCACGTTATCGAGAGACATCGAAATATCAGCTAAAACAATATTGATAATAGCTTGTCTTAAATTATTGGCCTGTTTATGTGATGGGGTAACAGATTCTGTTTCTTCGTTGTTTTTATTTCTTTTTCTTTCGCGTTGAATTTCCTGCCATAATTTCCAGCATACCCATAAAAGAAGTATACCGCCAGCAAGCGTCAAACCAATAATTTCCAAAAGCTGTGTTGTAACTAGGGCAAAACATATCCGCATTAATGTTGCGGCAACTATACCAATCATAATAACTTTGGTACGTTGTTCGCGGGGAAGTCCAGATGCAACCATACCAACAACAATGGCATTATCCCCTGCCAAAACAAGATCAATCATAATGACTTGAAAGAGGGCACTTACTTCAGACCAAGAAACTAGATTCGCTATATCCATAAGAAACTACTGTTATGTTAAGATTTTTTATAATAGAACAATTTAGAAGTAACATATTATGAATTAGCTCATCAAGATGATTTTATTAGTTAGATAATTGGAAAAATGAAAATGGAAAATGTACTTCTTGGTCCTAAATGGGAACCCCAAGAAAAGATTAATCAATTAGTTATATTTCTCCATGGTTATGGGGCAAATGGGAATGATTTAATTGATATTTCTAATCAATGGAAGGATTTGTTGCCAAATACTGCCTTTATTTCACCGGATGCCCCTTTTTTATGTGAAGTTAATGGCATGGGAAGACAATGGTTTGGGTTGGAATCTTTTGACAATGACAGACTTTTTGCTGGTGCCAAAACTGCAGCACCAATTTTAGATCAATTTATTCAGCAACAAATAGACCATTATAAAATTAAGCAAGAAAAAATTGCTCTTGTTGGTTTTTCTCAAGGTGCCATGATGGCTTTACATGTGGGGTTAAGACAAGACAATATGTTAGGGGGAATTATTGGATATTCTGGTGCATTGCTAGGTTCTGCCCATCTCGAACAAGAAATAAAATCTTCGCCACCCATCTTACTTGTCCATGGGAAACTTGATTCTGTTGTACCTTATGACTCTTTAACATATGCTGAAAAGAAATTATCTGCTTTAGGGTTAAAAGTAGAAATATTAACCTGTCCCTTTTTGGCCCATGGAATCGATTATGAGGGAATAAAAAAGGGTGGTGAATTTTTGCGTAAAATCTTTTTTGATTAAAGGCGTTCTGATAACCATATGGCTACATTTGTGGCTTTTTTAATCAAGTGTTTCATTAAAGGATAAGCAACAGCTTCTTCTGCACCTTCCTGAAGACTAAGATCAAGATGATCTTGTTCATCTTGCTTAAATTCTTCTAAAAGGGTCGAGATTTCTTTATTTTGATTACCTAATTTTTTAATTTGTCTTGAATAATGTTCGGTAATAGCTTCTTCAACACCTACAGTACAAGCCATAGCTGCTTTAGAGCCAAGCAGGGCTGTAATAAAACCTAACCCATATCCTAATTGATGCCATAAAGGTTGCAGTAATGTGGGTCTTACTTGATGCTGGACCATTAACCTTTCAAAAGCATCCAGGTGTTTTTTTTCTTGCATAGCCATGTGGTGAATGACTGTACCTGTATGTGAATCATGGTGAAAGATGGCTAGTTGGCCTTCATAAATTCTTTTGGCACCGTATTCGCCTGCATGATTTACCCGAATAATACGCATAAGTTCGTCATGAAAATCTAAATCACCGGGAAGCGCATAAGAATTGGATTGGTACTTATTATTGGGATTTGTGGTCATGGGTGACGTATTCTTTTTTGATGCCAAAATATAATAACCCTATCCCACAACATGAACCATATAAAAAATTATATCCTGCAAGTGAAATACCTAAAAATGACCAGGCTACTTCATCACAACGGACAATGGGTTGTTGGGTTAATTGTAAAATAAATTCTTGAGGCGATAATTTAATATTAATTCGCCCTGCGCATTCAGCTGTACCTTCCCACCAATGATGTTCAACACCAACGTGAAAAAAACCTATAAAGGCTGTTATAAAAAAACAAAGAACGCATACCATAAAAGCAATAAAAACAAATTTATGATCTGTGACATTAAAAATTAAGACACATAAAGAAAGAAATAAAATCAGAAAATAAGGGTAACGTTGGTAATGGCAAAGAACACAAGGTTTTAAATCAAATCCGAATTGCATAATGAAAACACTTATAACTGGGAAAAGAGCAAGAAAAAAAATATACAAAAATATTGATCGTGTTTGTGATTGTTGAATGATAGTCATGCAATTAAATCTTTTGATTAAACATATTTTATAAGAAGCAATCCACTTATAATTAATACCAAAAATGCTGTTGTTACCCAAGTTAAATATTTTTCAATAAAGATGCGTATCGGTTGGCCATAATATTTTAAAAGAGCACACACCAAATAGAATCTTGCTCCTCGTGTAATTATAGAAGCAACAATAAAAATTGTAAGATCAAATTTTGCAACCCCACTTGCAATAGTAACCAATTTATAGGGAATAGGCGTTAATCCTTTAATCATGATAATCCAAAAACCCCATTCATCATACTTTTGTTGAAAATGATGAAAATTTTCTTGGTATCCATAAAAATGAATAACCCATTGACCAATAGTTTCATATAAAAAATAACCAATGGCATATCCAGCAATCCCACCTAATACAGATGCGATGGTTGTTAAAAAAGCAATACGCCATGCTGATTGTGGGCGTGCCAATACCATAGGTACAAGCATAGGATCAGGGGGTATGGGAAAAAAAGAACTTTCGGCAAAGGCCACAGCAATCAGGGCGTAAATTGCTTTCGGGTGTTCTGCTAATTCTATGGTTTTATTATATAAACGACGTAACATGATGAAAATTATTTGTATGTATATTGGGGTGATGATTTAATCATTGCATAACATTTTCTAAACCACCTAATTTTTCGATTGTAATTTTAATACGATCCCCACTTTTAAGGAAAATGGGTGGATTATGTCCCATACCAACCCCAGCCGGTGTCCCCGTTGCAATAATATCACCAGCTTCAAGTGTAACATAGGTGGAAATTGTTTCAATGAGATGCGCAATGTTAAAAATCATTTCTGATGTGTTGCTATGTTGGCGTAATTCATCATTTACCCAACAAGATATGGTTAAATTTTGACCATCAACCTCATCCTTTGTGGTAATCCATGGACCTAGGGGAAGAAAATGATCAATAGATTTGCCTAAAAACCATTGTTTATGTCGTACCTGGATATCGCGGGCGGTTAAATCATTGGCAATAGTGTAGCCAAAAATATAATCAAGTGCATGTTCGGCTTTAATGAATCGGCCCTTTTTTCCAATAATAACGGCAAGCTCTGCTTCGTAATCTATTTCTGTGCTTAAATCTTTGGGTAAAGTGATTTGTGTATTTGTACCAATGACGCAATTTGTTGCTTTGGTAAAGACAATAGGATATTGAGGTATAGAATCAGTGGGGTTTGTATTTGTTTGTTTGACTTCTAAAATATGATCTTTGTAATTTTTTCCAATACAAAAGATATTTCTAATAGGATTAGGAATAGGGGCTAATAAAGTTACCTTATCCAAATCAAAAGGGGTAGCATTTTTGGTATCAATAAATATATTTCCTGCTTTAATCAAGGAAATCATATCTGTTTTTATAGGATAAATGATATTGCGTTCTGGAAAAACAAGACCCACATAATTTTGATTTTGATAAATAAAAGACGCGTATTTCACAATATATTCATCACCAGTAAGCTAAGCTGCATAAGATCGCAGAGAAAGTTGTTGTAGGCAACGATCAATCCATTGTTTTGTTAATTTTTCCTGCAAAGAATTTTGTTTAAGTCTTTGATTTAAAATTTGCCAATCAACATAATCCAAATTTTGGTCTTGATTGAAGCAAGAAAATACAATGGTTTCTTTGCCTGTTACAGGATCAATATGGGTTTGCAGACATTGGGCACAAATTTCTTTCATCATACATTGCATTGGAGAATTAATCGATCCAATTCCAATATGCTCGGGGTTAAGATATGGTTTTAAAATAGTGTGACGTGCTTTTGCTAAGGCTGCCATCATACGGTCTGATCCGATCACCACCATTCTGCTTGCCTCTTTTAAGGATAGGGAAACGGACCCAAGTTTACCTTCGCCATAGGCACGTATACCTTCAACAATATTGCCCACAAAGCTTTTATCTTGTGGTCTGTCAAGTGAGAATCCAGGTTGTTCATCACAACACCATATAACAACATCAGCTGCTGCTTCAATTTGGTCAACCTTGTACCTATCTTCTTTTTTGCGATATCCAGCAAAATAAATGACCTTTGATCCTGCAGCTTTAAGCGCAGCACCGATTGAAAATAAAACAGCATTTCCAAGTCCACCACCCACAAGAATAACGGTTTCATTGGATACAATATCGGTGGGTGCCCCTGTTGGTCCCATAAGTACTACAGGTTCATCTGGTTTTAATAAGGTACATAAATCAGATGATCCACCCATTTCTAAAGCAATAACAGAAATAAGTCCTTGTTCTTTATTGGTCCAGGCACCTGTCATGGCCAATCCTTCCATAGCAAGGACAGTATCACTGGTACGTAAAGAAAGGCTTTCATAATTCTGGAGCCTATAGAATTGTCCGGGTTGAAAATGGGCTGCCGCTAATGGGGCTTTGATAATCACTTCAATAATTGTGGGAGTTAAGCGTTGCACTTTGTGGACAAAAGCACGAAGATCATGATCGAGCTTTTTGACCAAATCCTTATAGGTCACAGAAGTTGGAGATTTTCTTATCAAAACTTGATTGATCAAAGGATAACCTTGTTTAGCGCTTGCCATGGCTTTAACTACATTACCAAAAAATGATGGATGCATATCGCCAAAAAAGCTCATGAATCTGCCATCATTAAGACATGACATTAAAATTTCGGCTTGTTCTGGTTTGGCCAAACTTTTGGTTGGGGTAACTGGATTATTGTATGTGTCAATTGCTTGAAAATATTTACCATCCATTTTCACGAAATCTGGATCTTCTTCGGCAAGAACTGTGTTGGGTTGTGTACCTGCTGCAACTAAAATACTACGCGCCGGTAATGTTATGTTTTTTTGGTCAAGGGTTTGCTGAAAGGTAATAGATTGGGCATGCCCCCATTGATCAATATCAATGGATACTGGGTTCATATTTTCTGCAAATGAAATACCTTCTTCTAAAGCTTTGGCAACTTCTTCGTGATTTAATGTATAGCTTGGGGCATCAATGAGGCGACGCCTATAGGCAACTGTAGCACCACCCCAAGAATTAAGAAGCTCAGCAATTTTGGGTTTTTCTTTTATCAAGGCAGCTCTAGCATTTTCAGCACGCAATGCTTTGGCATGTTTAATAAATTCATCTGCGATTAAACATTCTTCTTCATTCCAATCAGCCCTAATCATTTGTTCTGTTTTTTCGGATAGCAAACTTTCATATCGATTTAAGAATTTTTCAACTTGCCGGCTATAATAGGTAAGGGATTCAGTTGCCGTATCAATTGCTGTTAAACCACCGCCTATCACCACAATGGGTAATCTTAATTGTAAATTGGCAATGGATTCATTTTTAGCTGCCCCCGTTAATTGCAAGCTCATCAAAAAATCCGAAGCCATTCTAACCCCACGGGCAAGACCATTTGGAATATTAATATAGGTTGGTTTACCAGCACCGGCACACAGAGCAATATGGTCAAATCCCATGGCCATAGCACTTTCCACGGTTAATGTGCCACCAAAACGCACACCTCCATACATGGTAAAATGCGAGCGTCTTTCTAAAAGTAATCGAATAAGTTTTAGAAAATTTTTATTCCAACGAACTGTAATACCATATTCGGCTACTCCACCAAAACCTGCAGTAACCCTTTCATCTAAATTTTCATACAATTCTTTAACATCGCGAATAGGTATAAAATTATGGCGTTTTCCCATAAGATCAATACCAGAAATATGGTGGGGTAAAGGTTCAATTTTTAATCCATCTATGGCAACAATATTATGACCTTCATTAAGTAAATGATGGGCCAAGGTAAAGCCTGATGGTCCTAATCCAACAACTAAAATTTTATAATGACTATCACCTTTAGGAAGGGGGCGACGTAAATTAAGTGGATTCCATTTTGTTAAAAGAGAATAAATTTCAAATCCCCATGGGAGTTCCAAAATATCCTTAAAAATTCTTGTTTCGGCCTGGGGAATATCAACAGGTTCTTGTTTTTGATAAATACATGCTTTCATACAATCATTGCATATGCGATGTCCTGTTGCCGCCATCATGGGATTATCAATGGCAATAATCGCAAAGGCACCTAAAGAATGACCTTGTGCCTTCAAAGTGTGCATTTCAGAAATTTTTTCTTCTAGGGGACAACCAGCAAGGGTAATGTTAAAGGCAGATTTTTGGAACCCACCATTTTTTCGGTCTTTTAATCCTTTGGAACATGAATCTTTGCCTTGATTATGACACCATATACAATAGTTCATTTGATCGAGAGCTTGGGGTAAATCGTATCCTGGATCTGTTAAATTGAAATCTTGCCGGGCGCGCCAATGTTCTTCTGGCAATCGCATCATAGTTACACCATCACGAACAATTGTTTCAACGGGCACAAGATGATGTGGGTTTATTTTATGGGGCTGTTTAAACAAAATGCCTGTTTTATGTTGGGCTTGGCCATCTTTGGATAATGTTGCCCATGCAGCATAACGACGGGCAAGATCAAGTTTTTCGTTATTTTCCTCCCCACCTTTTTCCCATTCTTCAACTTGAATTGCAAAAGCAAGCTCACTAAAGTCTATACCTAAATAGGGGATCAATTCTTCACGAAGTTTTTTTCCATCCAATTGTTCAGCTTGCTCTTGGGTAAAAGCTTTAACTGCTTGACGCTGGACAAATTGTCTTTTGCATTGATAAAGGGGTGATAAATTTTGAATTGATAAGGATAAAGTTTTTAATTCAGTTTCTATATGAAATAATTTTCCAATAAAGTCTTCTAAATAGGGGGCAACTTCAATTAAAAGCTGACTTTCTTCCAAGGTGGGTAAAGTTTCAATCTTGGCTCGTGCTTCTAAAAAACGATTAGCTAAGACTAGATTATATTCTTTTAAATATCCAACAAAATGACCATCAAGAGTAATAAGCCCATCTCGATTATAAAGATCAGAAAAATTTAACCCAAAATCTAAAATAATTTTAGAAGAATCGGCATGATTAATTTCTGGGGTATTTATTTTTAAATCATTTTGCTTCATTCTAGCGGAAAGCTCCTTGGCGATCATGTATATAATTAACTTCAAACCTAGGAATATTTTAGGTATTATTATTTAAATTATTTAATTTTTATCTCTATTATTCACTGCTCTTGTAGTAAAAGCCAGAAAAAGATAGAAATAATCAAAAAAAATAAGAAAGGAAATAACTAAATGGCTCATTCTTCAAAAAATATTTTGGCTGCGAAAGCTTGGCCTTTTGAAGAAGCGAAAAAGATAATAGCTCGTTTTCAAGATAAAACACCTGCGAAAGGGTATGTTTTATTTGAAACTGGGTATGGGCCATCAGGGTTGCCCCATATTGGTACCTTTGGTGAAGTTGTTCGAACCTCTATGGTGCGACAAGCTTTTCAAGCTATGTCTTCCTTACCTACAAAATTAATTACTTTTTCTGATGATATGGATGGATTACGTAAAGTTCCAACCAATATTCCCAACCAATCCATGGTTGCAGAACATTTGGGTAAACCCTTGACATCAATTCCAGATCCTTTTGGTAAATATGAAAGTTTTGGTCATCATAATAATGCAATGCTTCGTCAATTTTTAGATCATTTTGGTTTTGAGTATGATTTTCAAAGCTCAACCGAATGTTATAAACGAGGATTATTTGATCAGGCTTTATTAAAATTACTTGAACATTATGATGAAATCATGGCGGTTATGCTCCCAAATTTGGGGCAAGAACGTCAACAGACATATAGCCCTTTTCTTCCTATTTCGCCTAAAACGGGTAAGGTGCTTCAAGTACCTATTCTTGAATTTCATCCTAAAAAAGGAACTCTTGTTTATCAAGACGAAGATGGGTCAAAGATTGAATCCCCTGTAACTGGGGGGCATTGTAAATTACAATGGAAACCTGATTGGGCTATGCGATGGTATGCCCTTGAAGTTGATTATGAAATGTCCGGTAAAGATCTCATACCTTCTGTTAAACTTGCGAATGATATTTGCAAGATTTTAGGTGGTAAGCCACCCGAAGGTTTTAATTACGAACTGTTTTTAGACCAAAATGGGGAAAAAATATCAAAATCCAAAGGCAATGGTTTAAGTGTTGAAGAATGGCTTTCTTATGCCCCACAAGAAAGTTTGGCTTTGTTTATGTTTACCAAACCTAAAACAGCCAAAAGGCTTTATTTTGATGTTATTCCAAAAAATGTTGATGACTATTTTGTCTATCTTGAAAAATATCACAATCAAAATGAAGAAGAACAATTAGAAAATCCTATCTGGCATATTCATAAAGGAAATCCACCTCTGGATACCCAAGTACCTTTAAGTTTTTCTATTTTGTTGAATCTAGTTAGTGTATGTAATTCTGATGATAAAACTTTGTTATGGGGATTTATTTCGCGTTATATCCCAAATGCAAATGCCCAAACCTATCCTGCTTTAGATAAACTTCTTAATCATGCGGTGCTTTATTACCGTGATTTTGTCCAACCTTTTAAGAATTATCGCACCCCAACTGCGGAAGAACAAATTGCTTTGAAAGATTTGGTAAGTGAATTAAAAAAATTACCTGTAAATGCTGATTCTGAAATGATTCAAACACAAATTTATACAATAGGGAAAAAATATACGTCGGATTTACGTGGTTGGTTTCAATCTCTTTATGAAATTTTGCTGGGCCAAGATCAAGGTCCAAGGTTAGGGTCATTTTTTGCTTTATATGGATTAGAAGAAACGATTAAACTTATTCAACAGATTTTAAATGGACAAAGTTTAATGGATCAAACGATGTTGGAAATGCCAACAACTGTAGCAATGAAAGGGAAATAATTTGCCTCTTAGAAAGAGAGATACTGCTGAATCAATGTTAATTGGGCACCAAGTGGATTTGCTTTATCGCTCTTTATCATTTTCTACAGGTTACAAACCAAATTTTGAACAACTCTCAGATCTTTTTTATCAAGGGGCACGGTTGGTTCGTATTGACAAAAATGGACATAATGAAAGTATGGTAGTTGAAGATTTTATTGTGGATTATAAAAATAATGTTTTAACCGGCCAGATTAGAAGCTTTCAAGAACGTGAACTTTGGCGCCGTATTGATCATTATGCATCTATTGCCCAAGTTTTTAGTATTTTTTCGCTTCGAATGGATAATGGCCCCGAACAAAGGGGTATCAATAGTATGCAATGGATAAAAAGAAAAGAAACTTGGCGTATTTTTTCCCTTGCTTGGACAGAAGAAAATCCTGAAATGCCTATTTCGCCAGCCTATCAATCGACAGCGCTTCGGCATTAAAATTATTATAAAATGTTATTATTAAAATTCTTGCAATGTTTGCCACCTGAAACAGCGCATGCTCTTGCATTGTGGGTTTTATCCCATGATATGGTTAAAGTATCAAAACAAGATGACAATGCAAAGCTTGGGATCAACTTATGGGGGCATTATTTTAAAAATCCTATAGGACTTGCCGCTGGATTTGATAAAAATGCAAGAGCCTTTAAAAACTTATTAAAATTAGGGTTTGGATTTGTTGAAGTTGGGACTGTCACACCACGTCCCCAATCTGGAAATATATCCCCACGTTTATTTCGTTTACCTGAAGATCAAGCCATTATTAATAGAATGGGGTTTAATAATGATGGGTTGGTTTCCGTATCACAACGTCTTCAAAAATTTAATTCTTTTTGGGGATTTATAGGTGGTAATATTGGGATGAATAAAGATACAACGGATCCTATTCAAGATTATCTTATGGGTATTGAAAAACTTAGCCCTTTGGTTAACTATCTTGTGATTAATATTTCATCACCAAACACGCCAGGATTACGTGAATGGCAAAAATATGAATTATTTCAAAACCTTATTCAATGTTGTGTAGTGAAGAAAAAGGAACTATCATCTTCTATACCTTTATTGGTTAAAATTTCACCTGATTTAACCTTAGAAGAAATTAATATTTTATGTGATCTTTGTATGAATTTAGGTATCGATGGTTTGATTGTAAGCAATACAACTATCACACGGCCAAATTCATTGATGAATAGCAAAAAAAATGAAGCAGGTGGTCTAAGCGGAAGACCGATTTTTCAACTTTCAACTGACTGTCTTTTTCAAGTTTATAAATGTACAAAAGGAATGCTTCCGCTTATTGGGGTGGGTGGGGTTAGCAATGGGGCAGAAGCCTATCAAAAAATTAAAGCTGGGGCGTCATTAATCCAACTTTATACAAGCTTTATTTATGGGGGTATATCTATCATTCAGAAAATTAAAGACGAGCTTTTAGATGAATTAAAAAAAGATGGATTTACCTCGATAAAAGATGCTATTGGAACGGCACATAAATAAATATTAAAAAAGATAGA
>JAIBAD010000053.1 GCA_019695395.1 Alphaproteobacteria bacterium | reverse complement strand
GGGTAATATCTACTTTATTATAAACATTAAACCATTCGGGATGATGATCAAATTTTTCTGCTAAAAGAGCAATTTGGGTCATAAATCCCCATGCCTTAGAAAAATTGGAAAATTTAAAACTTCTGAAAATAGCATCACGTTTTTCAAGAACTTGCCAATTTTTGTGGTCATTTAAAAATTTTTGACGTTGTTGGGGGGTAAGTTTTTCAACCATAATTTCTTCCTTTGATTATTATTCTATTAATAAAGTATTCTAGCGAAAAATATCCTATTATATAATCAAAAATCCAAGCGACTTTATGTCATCTTTTCATAATTTTTGACATGATGTATATTTATAGGCATAGTTAAGAAATTAAATTTATTTCCCATAAACAAAGTATTCAATAATGATTTTCAATTCATGGTCGGCGAGAGATAAAAAAGCGCAGCTCCATTCCTATACGAATGCATTAAAACATGAAGAAATGGGTCCCTTTGTTGTTGAATCTGGGAAAGGTATTTATGTTTTTGATGATGAAGGTCGCAGCTATATTGAAGGGATGGCTGGATTGTGGTGTACGTCACTTGGATTTAATCAACCAAGATTGGTGGATGCGGCCAAAAAACAAATGGAACAATTGCCTTTTTACCATAATTTTACCCATAAAACATCAACGGTTTCAATTGAACTGGCCGAAGCGTTATTGAAAATATCCCCTGTTCCTATGTCAAAGGCCTATTTTACCACATCCGGGTCTGAGGCAAATGATACAGCCATGAAAATTGTTTGGTATTATAATAATGCTTTAAATAGACCCCGTAAAAAAAAGATTATTTCCAGAATAAAAGCCTATCATGGGGTAACAATTGCAACTGCAAGTTTAACGGGGCTTGCCAATAATCATAATGATTTTGACTTGCCTATTTCTGGGATTATCCATACAGATTGCCCCCATTATTATCGATACGGGCATGAGGGTGAAACGATAGAAGAATTTAGCCAAAGATGTGCAGATAATTTAGAGACGCTTATCCAAAAAGAAGACCCAGAAACCATCGCAGCTTTTATTGCTGAGCCGGTTATGGGTGCAGGGGGTGTCATTGTGCCGCCACCCACTTATTTTGAAAAAATTCAAGAGATTTTATGCCGTCATGATATTTTATTTATTGTGGACGAAGTTATTTGTGGATTTGGTCGCACAGGTCAAATGTTTGGGACAACCACATTTGATTTAAAACCTGATATGATAACGATGGCTAAAGCTTTATCATCTGCTTATGTACCTATAGGAGCATTATTGATTAATGAAAAAATTTACAATATTATTCGTGACAATAGTAATAAGATAGGAACCTTTGGTCATGGTTTTACCTATTCTGGTCATCCGGTAGGTGCAGCTGTTGCGTGTGAAACTTTAAAAATATATCAAGAAATTGATATTGTAAGCCATGTCCAAAAAATGTCGTCTTTGTTTCAACAAGGCCTACAAAGTTTGATAGATCATCCTTTAGTGGGGGAGATTCGTGGTATTGGTTTATTGGGCGGGATTGAACTTGTTAAAAATAAAAAAATAAAAGAATCATTCCCTGCAAACTTAGCTATAGGTACAGAAATGATACGTTTTTTGCAAAAACATGGGCTTATTTTACGAAATATTCAAGATACAATTGCCTGTTGTCCCCCGTTAATTATTAATGAAGAACAAATAACAGACTTAATCGATAAAATAAAAATGGGGTTAAATGATACCTTGAATTGGATTTATGAAAAAGAGTATGATAAAAATTAATAAACGAATGGTTTTTTTATGGATTACGAAACTTTTTTTTCAGAACAAATCAATCAATTAAAAGCCGAAGGCCGTTATCGGATTTTTACTAAGATAAAACGCGATCCGGGTAATTTCCCCAAAGCTTTTTATTATGCATCACCAAATAGCAAACCTCGCGATATTACGGTGTGGTGTAGTAATGATTATCTTGGTATGGGTCAACACCCATCCGTTTTAACAGCGATGAAAAATGCGTTGGATCATTATGGGGCCGGATCTGGTGGGACCAGAAACATCGCGGGCAATCATTATTTATTGTCAGAATTAGAAGAAGAATTAGCATCCTTACACCAGAAAGAAAATGGCCTTTTATTTTCATCAGGCTATGTCAGTAATGAAGCAGCTTTGGGCACATTAATTCGGCTTTTGCCAAATTGTGTTGTTTATTCAGATGCTTTGAATCATGCGTCGATTATTGCGGCGATACGTTCTTCTGGGGCTGAAAAACATATTTTCCGCCATAATGATGTTGATCATTTACAGCAATTATTAGGCAGAACTGATAAAAATCGACCAAAAATTATCGTTTTTGAATCTGTATATTCTATGGATGGGGATATTGCCCCTATTTCTGCCCTATGTGATTTGGCTGACCAATATAATGCGCTTACTTATCTTGATGAAGTACATGCTGTTGGCATGTATGGCATGCATGGGGGGGGAATTTCGGAGGAAGAAAATCTTACCTCAAGATTAACGATTATCGAGGGTACTTTGGGTAAAGCCTTTGGAACAATGGGTGGATATATTACAGGATCCAAAACACTTATTGATGTTATTCGAAGTTATGCGCCTGGATTTATTTTTACAACCTCATTACCCCCTGTAATTGCGGCGGGGGCGTTGGCTGCTATTCGCTATTTGAAACATGATCACCATTTAAGAATTATGCAAAAAAACATTGTGCATCAAGTTAAGACCAAATTTATCGAAGCTGGATTACCCCTTATACCATCAACAAGTCATATTGTCCCCCTTAAAATTGGGGATCCGATAAAATGTAAAAAACTTGCTGATGCCTTGTTAAATGACCATGGTATTTATGTGCAACCTATTAATTATCCCACTGTCCCAAGGGGAACAGAACGATTGCGCATTACACCCACACCTTTACACACAGATTTTATGATTAATCAATTAGTGGATGCGTTAATCTTTGAATATCAAAAATTATCTTTGTTAAAAGCAGCATAAATATCATAATTATTTAGAACAAAATTTAAAACTTGGCTTGATAAATTTGTAGGCTGATCTTACATATAAGCAATATATCTTAAAGGGTATTGTCGATGTCCATATTACCAGATCTTAAAACGGTTTTACCTATAGAATTATCTTCTTTATCTGTTGGTCAAGAAGCAACAGGGCTTATTATAGTTGATGAGGTTAATGGTTTTGTAACTGTGGGTGCCGGTAATTTGGCCCCCAAACAGCCCAATGCAAAAATTGACCAAATGGTTTTAGAGACAAATAGATTGGCCCATTATTGGAGCGAACAAAAATGGCCAATGTTGGTTTTTTTAGATAGCCATAACGCCGATCATGATGAACCTCCTTATCCACCGCATTGTCAGGTTGGAACAGGTGAAGAAAATTTGGTATCTGAACTTTTATGGTTAGAACAAGATCCCCAAACAACCTTAATTCGTAAAGATTGTATCAATGGCTATATAGGGGCAAGTCTCCCTGATGGTACAAATGTGGTTCTTGATTGGCTTAACGCATATCGATTAAAAACTGTTATTGTAATGGGGATTTGTACAGATATTTGTGTGATGGATTTTGTTTTAACATTATTATCCGTGCGCAATCATAAATTAGCCCCTTTTTTAAAACATATAGCTGTTTATGAACCGGCATGTGCCACATATGATTTGCCTATGGATATGGTAAAGAAAGATGGGCTGCCCCTAACGGCATCTCATCCCCAAGACTTAACCCATCATTTGGGACTTTATTTTATGGCGTCGCGGGGGGCCATACTGCTTAACAAAATTGAATTTGCTTAATATATGTCTCATGCATTTTTAACAAATTCTGTAACCTCAGTTATTCTGGCAGGTGGTTTGGGTAAAAGATTGGGTGGAAATAAACCCCATAGAATTTTAAATGATATGCCTTTATATCAATGGGCATATAATTATTGTCAGGCGCATACACAGGAAGTTTTTTTTTCTTTAAAACCTCACCAATTCTATCAAGAAAATTTTAAAAACTGTCATGCTGGGATAATCTATGATGTGTCAGATCATATTGATGGACCGATTTCTGGCATTGTATCTTCCTTAATTTGGATTAAAAAAAATCGACCATTATACGAATATATCTTTACGATACCTGTTGATATGCCTTTTTTAGATCCAAACCTATTTAAGATTTTGTGCTCTAACCAAATAAATTATCCAGCAAAACCTTTATATGTTACAGAAAATAATTCATCCCATTATACGATTGCTTTATGGCCAATAACATTGGCTACTAATATTTTGTATCATGTCCAAAATAAAAACCTATATCGTTTACAAGATTTAATGAATTTTTATCACGCGGAAAAAATTGATTTTTCTGAAAAAGGTAGTGAAAAATTTTCTAATATAAATAATTTTATTGATTTGCAAAAAGCTCATGATACTTTAAAAGAGAATAATCAATTACAAGGTAGAAATCAAAAGGTAGGTTATGCAGAACAATCTTAAATCTAAAAATGACATGCGTTTAGAGGCTGATTCAATGGGTACGATAGAGGTACCAAAAGATTGCTATTGGGGGGCGCAAACACAAAGATCACTTGAAAATTTTAAAATTGGGGGGGAATTAATGCCACGTGATCTTATTCATGCTTTTGGATTTTTAAAACATGCTGCTGCATCAGCAAATATAAAATTAGGCGAATTAGATAAAGCAAAAGGGCAACCCATTCTTAAAGCAGCCCAAGAAGTTTTTGAAGGTAAACTTGATGATCAGTTTCCCCTTGTTGTATGGCAAACCGGATCTGGAACACAAACGAATATGAATGTAAATGAAGTTATTGCGAATAGGGCCATTGAATTTTTGGGTGGCAAGATTGGTGATAAATCAGTTATTCATCCTAATGATCATGTCAATTGCGGACAATCATCTAATGATTCTTTTCCAACAGCGATGCATATTGCGGCCGTGACGCAAATTCATCATGATGTATTACCTGCATTAAAAAAACTTCATCAAACCTTGGACGCTAAAAGTAAAGAATTTTCTTCCATAATCAAAATAGGGCGTACCCATTTACAAGATGCAACGCCGTTAACTTTGGGCCAAGAATTTTCAGGTTACGCTATGCAAATTAAAAATGCTGAACAGCGTGTTCAGGCTGTCTTACCCCGTCTCTATCAACTTGCCCAGGGTGGTACGGCAGTAGGAACAGGATTGAACAGTAAAAAAGGATTTGCCGAAGAATTTGTTAAAGAATTATCTCTTTTAACAAAATTACCTTTTGTGACAGCTGAAAATAAATTTGAAGCATTGGCTGCACATGATGCCATGGTTGAATTATCTGGGGCTTATAATGTTATAGCGGTTTCTTTGATGAAAATTGCTAATGACATTCGTCTTTTAGGTTCTGGACCAAGATCGGGTTTGGGTGAAATCAAACTTCCTGAAAATGAACCAGGATCATCCATTATGCCGGGTAAAGTTAATCCCACCCAGGCTGAAGCTATGACCATGGTAACAACCCAAATTATGGGTAACCATACAACCATTACCATAGCTGGAAGCCAAGGCCATTTGGAGCTTAATGTTTATAAACCAGTTATCATTTATAATATACTTCAATCTGGCCGCTTGTTGGCAGATAGTTGTCATAGCTTTGTTGATAATTGTCTTAAAGGTATAGAAGCCAACCATGAACGTATCCATCAATTACTTTCGCAATCCTTAATGTTAGTGACAGCCCTTAACCCCCATATTGGGTATGATAAAGCTGCCAAGGTTGCTAAAAAAGCCTATGAAAATAATAGTACTTTACGGGAAGCTGCAGTTGAGCTTGGTTTCTTAACAGGTGAAGAATTTGATCGCCTTATAAAACCAGAAGCTATGATCAAACCTAATGATTAATATTTAAACAAAAATAATTATTTTTTTCTTGATGGTATCCAAAGCATATCAATTAGGTTTATTTTTAAATTATCATTGATACCTTTAAGATCAAAAGTGAAGGTTGGTTTTTCTTTATTGTCTTGACAATAACAGTTTATAGTAAAATTTGCTTCCTTGGTTGTAAGATGCGTTGACCCTTGGGCTTTTAGTTCAATGTTCTGATGGTCAAATTTTATATCTTCACTATTTAAAGTACCTTGTCTTATGGTAAAACTAGATACTAATTTACTTGGTGTTGTTTTAAGAGATACAAAAAATTTATCCAGTAAATTTAAACTATTTTTTAAATTCAATGAATTTTTTATTTTGTTTTTAAAAACACGGGATAAAACAGCGTAATTTGACTTTAAAAAAGAGGGAGAAAAAATTAATTGTGTTTCGAATTGACCTTTACCATTAAGATTATCAATAAATTCATGCCAATTTTCGCCGCGTGTTTCAAAAACACTATTTAAAGAAATAGGGCCTTCAAAATAGGATGTTGTACCAAGGATAGGTAACAATTTTTTGGAATCTATAGAATCAAGCATCATCGTTCCTGTCAGATGCAAAGAATTTTCCAAAGCCAATTTCCCATCTAAATCAATAGAACCCCCAAGAAAATTAGCACTAAAAGGCGAAAGAGATAAAACACCTTGGTCCAAAATAATAGTGCCAATTAAATTATCGGCTTGATAATTTTTATATCTTAAATGTTCAGCATTTAAGGTAAAATTAACATCATATTTTTTTACAAAATCATTGTCTAAAATTTGGCGATTGAATGTCCATGACGGTTCCCATAAGAAGGATTGTTTATCTAAAAATAAAAATGATAAAAAGGGATGCAATGTTTCAAGATCAAGAAAACTACTTTGCCCATTAAAAAATAATTTTGATCGTCCTTCAACTTCTTTAATTGACCCTGTCCCTTTAAGATCGCTTTGACCTAAGGTTAAAATAAAATCTTTCAATTCAAAATCTGAAGAATTTGTGATCATTTGGCTTTTAAAAGTAAAAGGATTTTGGGTAATTTTCCCTATATCCATATTTTGTTTAGGATATAATTTTATTAAAACTTGTCCTAAAGCTTTAGGATCTGGATACGAGCTATCTATATGTAAATCAAAAGATGAAGGTTCCCATAAACCATCAACTTTAATTTGCCCACCTAGGATGTTCGTTGACGTTGTAAGGGATAGGTGATCGAAAGCACCATCGATTTTTCCCTCACTATTCCAACTGGATAAAGCGAAATCAATATTTTCATTGGGGAATAAAAGATAACGCGGGTTTTTTATTGACCAATTAAAATTGGATTCTATCAAAGGTTTTTTATCAATATCCTTTATAAGTCCATTGAAAATTAATTGGCTTTCTGATTTGGTTCCATTAAGGGTGGCTTTTAAAAATAAAGATTGATCATTATGATCAATTTTACCATTTAAGATAAAATCATCATTCATATAATTTATAAAAGTACTATCCATACCAAAAGTTTGCATAAAAGAAGAAAGATTATGGGTACGGAGATTAAAATCACTTACAATTTTTGGTATAGCTAACCCAAATTGATTGGCATGACCTGTGGATTGGCCTTCCATTCCTAAATCATTTAAATTAAAAGTAACGTCATAATAAAAATCATCAGAATTTCCTGATATTTTGCTTTTTAATTTTAACGCACCTGGTGATTTTTTTACATAATCTTTTAAACCCAATAACCCAAAAGCTAAACTGGAATCTTTGATATCAATATCAATATTACTTTCAAAATTTTTCTTTTGTTCAAGATCGGTTATGCTGCCATTTAAATTAAAACGACCCCCTGCAAAATTATCACTGGAAATGTCACGAAAAATAAGATTGTTATTTTGATTGGCTAAATCAATATGAACATTTTCTATAGTGTGATTTTTCCAGGTTAAATTTTTTATTTTAAGATCTGTATTGGCATGTAATGAAGCAAACGAAGAGAAAAGTGACCATGGATAAGATAAAGAAGGATTTTTAATCTCTTGGTCCCGAGATTTATAAAAAGATAAATAATCGGTAAGATTAAGTGTATCAATTGCTCCTTGAATAAGGGTATCAGTTGATTGGTTTTCATGTTGGGGCAAATGAAAGGTAATTTTCCCGTCGAACTGACTGTTGTTCCAATTGATTATAGCTTGATCAAATAAAAGCTCATTATTATTGAGCATGATGGTACTAGATAAAGAAAATTTATCGAACCAAGGTAGATTATGTTCAATAGAATATCCGAACCATTGCCAGAATAATTTCGGATCATCTGATGTAATTTTAATTGGCCCGGTAAAAGTTGGTATTTTATTTGAATAATCAACTTGACCCTTCAAAGATATGGATGAATTACCAGGAAAATGACCCGAAAAAGAATCAATATTTATATGGGAATTGTTAAATTGGATTTTGCTTTGGATCGTATCTATGGTTTGTCCGCGGTATCGAAAATTATCAATGATTAAATTAATAGTGTACATATACTGGGACAGAATAGATCCCAAAATACCATTTGTTTCCTTTTGTTCAAGCGTTACTGGAATTTGGCCACGTGGTTTATTCTGCCAGGCATCTAGATCAACAAGTGGGGTGGAAAGGTTAATCTCTCCTTTTAAAATAGAATCCTTGTTTCTGGTGAAAGATGCATCCCCTTTCATTTCCTGGTCAAAAATTTGTAAAGTTAGATTGTCAAAAATACTTTTTTCTGACGTGATGTTAATTTTACTATTTAAAGTAAAAGGTATATCAAAGATACCAATTCCTTTTAATGTAGGATGAATAAAAGAAGGGTTAAGTGTATTACTTTGAAGCGTTATATTCCCATTAAGAGTGGGAAGAGTGGTATGAAGATTAAGGGTGCCATCCACCATACCCATTAAATTTAAACTATTAGATTGAATTTTGACTTTAACACTGGCAAGTGATGAATAAGAGGGTTGGTGGCTATACCAATCAAAATTAAAATTTTGATCCTTAAAAGTAAAAGAACCCTGGACATAATAAGGTCCAATGAATGATTCAGTCTTTAAATTAAGATCAACGTTTTGAAATTCATAATGTGTATTGGTTTGGGTATCTTGATAACTAAAAAAACCATGTTTAATTGCAAGATTATGAAGTTGCGCATTAAGAAGTAAATTTTGAATTGACGCAAGATCTCTTAAGGTTGGGCTTTTGGTAACTGGATCTTTTGATTTATTGGTAAAAAAACTGTCTGCAATTTTTTCAAGTTGAATTTTAGGTTCAATTAAAACAACTTTTTCTAAATTAAGTTTTCCTTTTAATAAAGATGGAAAGGTTAAAACAATTTCTACTTGTTGGACTGATGTAATAGGAAAAGAATTTTGTGTATTGCTAAATTCTATATTTTCTGCATGAAAGGTTGGGGTTGGAAGTAAGGTGAAAGAAAGCTTGCCTTTAATAATAAATTGTTGCCCCGTTGTTTGAAAGGCAAGTTTGGCGATATCATCTTTATAATAATTCCAATCAATAAAATTAGGGATGATTAAAATTGCACTTACTGTAATAAAAATTAATGCAATAAACCCTAATATTAAATTACGAAATGACATGAAAGGATAATTTATGATTTATTTAATATTTTATACTTGATGAAATTAATTCCTAATAATATTCAACCCATTGGGCTCTATTATAAGGTGGGGCGCTATTTTCGGCAAAGAATTCCAGAGCATGCGTAATTTTATCATGATCTAATGTATAAAAAGAGGTCGCATAAAATATATTTGTGCCATTTGTTATAATTACTAAACTCATTCTTTTATTTTCACTATAGGAAATATTTTTTTTTAATTGGCATTGCCATTGACCAGGGTAATGGGAATTAAGTTCGATAAAATTATCAGCACCTTTAATTCGTTCACGGGTTTGCGGCCATTCGGCAACAAAATTTGGGGCCAGTAATTGTTTTGCGGCATACCAATTGCGTTTGTTAAAATGGTGCCATAACAAAGTAACAGGATCATGGGTTAAAATGCTGACAGGTTCTTGTACGGGTAACATAATCTTATATGAAGTGTGCTAATAAGAAGTTTATATTATATAAGCTATTTTACAGATAATTTAAATAAATAAGCAATCAAGATTCAAGGACTTTTATTAACAAATAGTAAGATCATAAGTTATAAAAAAACCCGTTTTTATAAAACGGGTTTTTTGAATTTAAATTTCTACCTATTAATTTAAACACCATTTATCAAAAGGTGGTGGTGGGGTGTAATCAGAACAATCAGGGCGCGCTAATTGAATAGATTTCCCACTATCTTTTGCAATAGGTTGTTTGGTGGTAGGTGCACTTGCAAAAGCAGATGCGGATGCCAATAAAGCTAAAGCAATTAAAATACTACGTGTCATTTATTATATCTCCTAATAAATTGATTAATAAAATATATTATATCTTTAAAATAAGAAATTTAAAACTAATATAACATAATTTTCAATTTTTATATAATAAAATTGCTTTGTCAATATATTTTAATGATTTATTAACCATAATTTAAAATTATTGGAAGTAAGTAATTTTATGGTTTAAAAAAAGCCCACTTATCGTGGGCTTTTAAATAAAACTTATAAAATTATAGACAAGGTAATTTTGAATTATCTGGTAAATTATCACAAAGAGGGAAAGCCAATTGGATTTGGTTACCGATTTTTACAGATGCTTTGTCTGGTGTTGTGCTTGCAAAAGCGGAAACCGAACTTAATAAAGCTAAAGCAATTAAAATACTACGTGTCATTAATTTATCTCCTAATAAAAATTAAATTATTTAATAGTAAATATTTAATATATAATATTATATATTGCATTAAAATAAGATAATAAAATTATTATGTCAATATATTTATATATAAATTTCTAGAATAGTTAAATTTACTAATGTAGGGATAGAATTCAATTTTCGAGATTTGTTATCGGCAATAAAAAGCGGGTTTTAGATTTTTAGAATTTTTATATATTAAAGACAATTTGCTATTGAAGCTAGATCACACCCACCTGGAGTAAATCGAATTTCATTGCTATTTGGAGCTAATTGAATTTGATTGCTATTTTTTGTGGTAGTTTTATCTGTTGTTGTATTGGCAAAGGCACAAATGGAGTTTAGTAAAGCAATGGTAATCAAAAGAGTATGGATCATTATTTATCTCCTATTAAAATATTTTTTTTATATTATATATTCTATTATATTTTCATATAAAATTAATTTATTGCCAATAATTTAATTATAAATATAATATATAATAAATTTAAGAGTAGATTACAGGTAGAATAAG
>JAIBAD010000052.1 GCA_019695395.1 Alphaproteobacteria bacterium | reverse complement strand
TCACGAACAAGCGAAAGAGCTGGAAATTTATGAACATCGGGTTTTGTAAAAGTCAGCTCACTGATTTCAGCCAAATCTAAACGTTTGGAAGGTGTAGAAATTCTTTGTTTTGGCCATGATAAAGCATAAGCAATTGGTATGCGCATATCAGGTGTACCAAGCTGGGCTAAAACAGATCCATCAATATACGAGACCATACTGTGAATTATAGATTGCGGATGAATAAGAATATCTATTTTATCTTCTGGTAATCCAAAAAGATGATGGGCTTCAATTAGCTCTAGTCCTTTATTCATCATTGTCGCTGAATCAATAGAGATTTTAGCACCCATTGACCAAATTGGATGGGCTAAAGCCTGCGCAGGTGTGACATGTTCCATCATATGATTTTCCATTAAACGAAAAGGTCCACCAGATGCGGTTAGTATAATTTTTTCAACATCTTTAACTTTATCAAAATCAAATACCTGAAAAATTGCATTGTGTTCAGAATCAACTGGTAACATAACCGCATTATGTTTTTTAACAGCCATCATCATAAGTTCACCAGCACAAACGAGACATTCTTTATTAGCTAAAGCAACCATTGCGCCACGTTGCACAGCAGCCATAGTAGGTTCTAATCCGGCAGCACCCATAATAGCTGCCATTACCCATTCGGCTGGTCGTGCAGCCGCTTCAACTACGGCTTCTTCACCAGCAGCAACTTCAATATGAGTACCAAATAAAATATTTTTTAATTCTTGATATTTTTTTGAATTAGCAATAACTGCAGTTTTAACATTTAATTGACGCGCCTGTTCTGCCAACAATTCCACATTATCTTTAGCTGTTAAAGCTTCAACAGAATAATAATTTGAATGGCGCTGCAAAAGATCAACTGTACTTTTACCGACAGAACCAGTTGAACCAAGAATAGTAATAGTTCTTTTATAATGTTTAGAATTTACTTCTAAAGCAGAAACTTTTTCCATTGTCATAGCCAGATTATTATTCCTCCGCTTTTAAAAAACGTAATTATGAATAAAGCAATACTTGCTGACAGTAAACTATCTATACGATCCAAAACACCACCATGCCCTGGAATAAGTTGACCACTATCTTTAACGCCATATTTTCTTTTAAGCATAGATTCAATAAGATCCCCTATTTGGGCTATAATAGCAAGAATAATAGTTATAATAATCATTTGTGTCATAATATGGGCGGATAAATTAATTATTTTAATAAAAAAATAAGTTGTTAAAATAGCAAAAACCGTACCTCCTATAAATCCTGCCCAAGTTTTATTGGGGCTTATTCTCGGAGCTAATTTAACACCACCTATCCACCTACCTATAAAATATCCCCCTATATCTGTTGCCCATACTATTAATAAAAGCCATGTTAAAATAAGTGATCCATTATCTTCTTTTAAAATAGAAATAAGTGAGAAAACGGCAGCAAAAATATAAAGATGCCCTACATATATAAGAAAAGCATCACGTTTGTAATAAATAAGAAAAACAAGCCATGTAAAAAATCCCGACCCTATCCAAATTCCTACTATTCCAAGCCAATTAATCGGAAAAAACAATATAAAAAATATTGCACAAGAAATAGAACAAAGAGCTAAAATTAAAGGAAAATTATTAAAAGAACTATTTTTTAGACAAATTTTTACCCATTCATAAAAGGCAAGATTGGCTAGAATTAAAGATAAAAATCCAAACCACATATATCCTTTAAATATACAGAAAAAAACTATTAATCCTAAAAAGAAAGCTGAAATTATCCGTTTTTTAAGCATCATTTAATTATTACTTAGATGATCAAATTGATACTTTACCATAACGTCTTTGCCGATTCTGATATAAGGCAATAGCTTCAGTAAAATCTTTTTTACCAAAATCTGGCCAATAGACATCAAAAAATACAAATTCTGCATAAGCAGATTGCCACAATAAAAAATTACTAATTCTTTTTTCACCACTTGTTCTTATAACCAAATCAGGATCCGGCATTGTTGATGTCATTAAATATTGGCTAAATACCTGATCATTAATTTGATCTGAAGTTAATAAACCTGTTTTTATATCATGGATAATAGTTTTTGTTGCCTGAAGAATATCGCGGCGCCCACTATAGCTTAATGCCACTGTTAAAAATAAATTTGTATTATGGGATGTTTGTTTTTCTGCTTCCTTAATTAAACTAATAACAGATTGATTAAAAGGAGAAATGTCACCTATAACTTTTAGACAAACACCATTTTCGTTAAGAGAATCTATTTCTTTTTCAAGATAAAAAGTTAACAATTTTATAAGTTCGTCAACTTCTTCTTCAGGTCTTTTCCAATTTTCCCATGAAAAGCCAAACAAGGTCAGGTATGGTATTTTTAATTCAAGCGCTGATTCAATAGTTTCACGGACAGCTTTCATTCCCTGCTGATGTCCAGAAATCCTAGGTAATCCTTTATTTTGGGCCCATCGTCCATTACCATCCATAATAATTGCAATATGGCGTGGTATAACAGCATTGATAAGCTTTAAAGAAAAATCATTCAAAAAAAATCCTTAATCTTATACATGCATAATTTCTTTTTCTTTATGAGCAAAAATTTCATCAATTTTTTTAATATGTTCATCCGTTATTTTTTGTATGTAATCGGATTTTTGATGATGTTCATCTTTGGAAAGATCACCTTCTTTTTCCATTTTCTTTAAAATATCCATACCATCACGTCTTACATTTCTAACTGCAACACGAGCTTGTTCTGCATATTTATTAGCTATCTTTGTCAATTCCACACGTCTTTCTTGGCTAAGTTCGGGAATTGGCACTCTGATAATTTGTCCATCTGACATGGGGTTTAGCCCAAGTCCTGCATCACGTATAGCTTTATCTACAGCTGTAACTAAATTACGATCCCACACTTGTACCGTGATCATTCGTGGTTCAGGTACACTAACTGTACCTGTTTGTGATAATGGCATATCACTTCCATAAGCATTGACAACAACTGTATCCAACAAATGAACCGAAGCACGTCCTGTTCGCAATCCTGCAAACTCTCTTTTAAGAGCCTCTACTGAACTTCCCATGCGGCGATTAATCTCATCAATTTCGTGTTTTAAATTTATCATAATTTCAATCTTTTTTATAATTGTTAATGATCAATTAACCTTCAATAATAGTAAAATCACCTTTATTTGTTAATACATTTGCTAAACAACCAGGTTTATCAATAGAAAAAACTATAATCGGTATATGATTTTCACGTGCTAAAGATATAGCTGCTGCATCCATAACTTTTAAATCTTTAGATAAAACATCATGGTGGCTAAGTTTTTGATAACGAACCGCGTCTTTGTATTTTGTTGGATCTGCTGTATAAACACCATCAACCTTCGTACCTTTTAAAAGGGCTTGGCATCCCATTTCTGATGCTCTTAATGCAGCGGCCGTATCTGTTGTAAAAAAGGGATTTCCTGTGCCTGCTGCAAAAATAACAACCCTACCTTTCTCCATATGACGTTGAGCTCTACGCGGAATGTAAGGCTCACATATTGTGGACATAGGAATAGCAGATTGAACCCGTGTTACAACACCTAATTGTTCTAAAGCATTTTGCATAGCTAAAGCATTAATTACTGTTGCCAACATACCCATATAATCAGCAGACGCCCTTTGCATACCCTGGGCAGCACCTGCAACACCACGAAAAATATTTCCGCCCCCAATTACCAAACATATCTGAATACCAAGTTTATGGGCATTTGCTACTTCTTCAGCCATTCTGTTAACCATAACAGGATCTAGACCAAAATCTTGTTTTCCCATTAAAGCTTCGCCAGAAATTTTAAATAGTATCTTTGTGTATTTAAGATCAATCATAAGAATTCGGTTTACCAAATATATAATTAAAATTTTATACTATTTTAATTGAGCTGCAACTTCGTTAGCAAAATCTTTTTCTTCTTTTTGTATACCTTCACCCAAAGCCATTCTTACAAACCCTGTTAGATGTACAGGCTTGCCAGCTTTTTTAGATAAGTTTTCAATCACGGATTTAATTTTGCTTTCACCATCTATAACAAAGGTCTGTTCTAATAAAACAACTTCTTCGTAATATTTACGTAACCTACCTTCAACCATTTTTTCAACAATATTATCTGGTTTTCCAGAAATTTTTGCTTGTTCTGCAAAAATACTTTTTTCATGTTCAATAAGTTTAAAATCTAAATCTTTGATAGATAAAGCCAAAGGCGATGTTGCAGCAATATGCATAGCAAGTTGTTTGCCTAACGTTTTTAATTCATCAGAATTCACTTCCGATTCAAGGGCAACAAGAACCCCAATTTTACCTAGATTAGGAGTTTGGGCATTATGAATATATCCTGCAATAACACCTTGTTTCACAGATAATTTAGCCAGACGGCGTAAAGATAAATTTTCTCCTATTTTAGCAATCAAATGCACAAGCTGTTCTTCAACAGATGTATTGGTTGTTAAATAAGAAGTTTTTTTAAGGTTTTCTGTATCATTAGCCTTTAAAGCAAGCTTAGATACATTTTCAACAAATTGCTGAAATTCTTGATTACGTGCCACAAAGTCTGTTTCTGCATTAACTTCAACAAGAGCAGCTTGCGTACCCTCAATAGCTAAACCGACCAAACCATCTGCTGCAATTCTACCTGCTTTACCCGCTGCAGAAGATAACCCTTTTTTTCGCAACCAATCTATAGCAGATTCAATATTTCCAGCTGTTGCATTTAAAGCTTTTTTACAATCCATCATGCCAGCACCAGAAAGCTCACGCAATTCTTTGACTAGTGACGCAGAAACTTCGGTCATATTCTTTTCCTCATCTATATAAAAATTCAATAATTTATCTTCAAAAAGAGCTATAAATATAACTCTCTCTATAATGATTAAGCTATAGAAGATTCTTTAACTAACTGTTCTTCCACTTCTGGTATTTTTTCATTAGGTAAATTTTCTGCATCACCAACATCAATACCAGATGCAATTGCTTCTTGTTGAAGCCCATCTAAAACCGCTTCTGCCATCAAATCACAATAAAGATTAATCGCACGCGTCGCATCATCATTACCTGGTATTGGATAATCAACACCTTGAGGATCTGAATTACTATCTATAATAGCAATAACAGGAATACCTAATTTATTGGCTTCAGCAATGGCAATTCTTTCTTTAATTGTATCAATAATAAAAAGGACATCAGGCTGTCCACCCATCTCTTTAATACCACCCAAAGCCCGCTCCAATTTATCGCGCTGTCTTGTTAATTGTAAAAGCTCTTTTTTTGTCAATCCAGCAACATCATTAGTAAGACGTTCTTCTAAATCTCTTAGACGTTTAATTGAATGGGAAATAGTTTTCCAGTTTGATAACATTCCTCCAAGCCAACGGTGATTAACATAATATTGACCACAACGTTTTGCCGCCTCAGCAACCTTATCACTGGCTTGACGTTTGGTCCCAACAAATAATACACGTCCCCCATTTGCTGTAGTACTTCTAACTGTTTCTAAAGCTTGACGTAATAAAGGAACAGTTTGACCAAGATCAATAATGTGAATATTGTTACGAACCCCAAAAATATAGGGGGCCATTTTGGGATTCCAACGTCTTGTATGATGACCAAAATGAACACCAGCTTCTAAAAGCTGACGCATAGAAAAACTAAATGAACTCATAATAAAACCTCTTATTCCGGTTGAGCCTCCGCAATACGATGTATTTAAAAATAATTTTAAACACCGGATAAGTTTTATAAAAAACTATATTGCGTGTGAATTTAAATTAAAAATCCTATTATTTTCTTATTAATGAAGAAAAATATAGAATTAATCTAATCTTCATAACGATTTAAATAGCTTTTGACAAGTATATTATTACATAAATTAACACTTTAACCATCTATATGAATACTATTGGAACTTTTAATAACATACATTATTTTAAACCAATCAAATTAATCTTATAATATGTAGAGGGAATAAAATGGCTAAAGTTAAAAGAAGAGATTTAATTATTGGAACTGCCGTTGGAATTACAGCACTTGCAACCAATTTTCCTAAACCTGCTCTTTCCCAAGGGTTAATGGAATGGAAAATGGTTACAAGTTGGCCCAAAGGACTACCTGGATTAGGGACTGGGGCCGAACGACTTGCAAAACGTATTAGTGATTTAAGTAATGGGCGATTAACAATTAAAGTATATTCTGCAGGCGAACTTGTCCCTGCCTTACAATGTTTTGATGCTGTTGCTTCTGGTACAGCAGAAATGAGCCACGATGGTTCATATTATCATCTTAGCAAATCTGCTGGGTGCGGATTTTTTAGCGCTGTACCTTTTGGTATGACCGCAAATGAATTGAATGCCTGGGTTTATTTTGGAGGCGGACAAGAATTATGGGATAATCTTTATGATGGTTTTGGTCTTAAAGGTTTTTTAGCAGGTAATACAGGGGTCCAAATGGGCGGCTGGTTTAAAAAAGAAATTAAATCAGTTAATGATTTAAAAGGTTTAAAATTTCGTATGCCTGGTCAAGGTGGTCAAGCATTAACCAAACTTGGCGTTACAGTTGTTAATGTTGCAGGGGGAGAAATTTTTGCAAATCTTCAATCAGGTGCGATTGACGGTGCAGAATGGGTTGGACCATATAATGATTTATCTTTAGGTTTTTATAAAGTAGCAACTAATTACTATTGGCCCGGATTTCATGAACCTGGTACAGGATTACAATGCATGATCAATAAATCAAAGCTTTCTTCCTTGCCCCAAGATCTCCAAGAAATAATTGATATTTGCTGTAAAGCAGAAAATGATTATATGTTAGCTGAATTTAATGCTCAAAGTGCCACTTCTTTACAAAGTCTTATTAAAGATCATGGGGTAAAATTACGCCAATTTCCTAAAGATGTGCTTCAAGCTTTTGGTAATGCATCTGGCGAAGTTATGCAAGAAATATTGGATAAAGGTGATGAAAAAAGCAAAAAAATTGCTCAATCTTATTTAGCGTTCCGAGATAAAGTAAAAGAGTGGACTAGAATATCAGAACAAGCTTATACCAATGCAAGGCTTTTAGATTTTAAATATCCAAATTAATTTTTAATATATAGCGAAGATAATTTAAATTATCTTCGCTATTTTCTTTATTGTGCGGGAACAAGATCATTAATATCAGGTTCTATAATATCAGGTTCTATAAAACCACCCTTTTGATTTTGTTGCTGCTCAATACCTATTTGATTTTCTTGATAAATTTTATTAGGAAGCCAAGTAGCTAAACCAGGAAAAATCCATAACATACCAAGACCAATTATTTGTAATATAACAAAAGGCACAATGCCCTTATAGATATGTGTAGTTGTAACATTTTTGGGTGCAACACCTCGAAGATAAAATAAAGAAAAACCAAAAGGTGGGGTCAAAAAGCTAGTTTGCAAATTTACACCAAACATGACACCTAACCATATTGGGTTTACATTTTCAAAAGAAAGCAAAACTGGTGCTGTAATAGGCACGACAATAAAAATAATTTCAAAAGTATCAAGAAAAAAACCCAAGATAAACATTAAAGTCATCACTGCTAAAATAGCTGAAATTTCTCCACCTGGTATAGAAGATAAAATGTCATGAACAATTTTTTCTCCTCCCAACCCTCGGAATACTAAAGAAAAAACAGATGCTCCCAAAAGAATTACAAATACCATCGAACTAATACGTAAAGTTGACCGCATAACTTGTCTTAAGACATCTAATGAGAATTGTCTTTTACATAGAGCTAAAATGATCGAACCTACCGCACCTACTGATGCTGATTCTGTTGGTGATGCAATCCCAGCAATGATAGAACCCAAAACTGCTATAATTAATAAAAGGGGTGGAAATAGAGCAATAATAACTTTCGTGGGCAATTGCTTCTTTTGTTCCGCCGTCATAATCAAAGCAGGCGCAGAAGATGGTTCAAATATAGCCTTTATCGCAACCCAAGCAATATAAAGTAAGGATAAAATTAACCCAGGAATAAATGCACCTATAAAAAGATCACCTACAGAAACAGGTTCTGGTGTAAAATTACCTTTGGCCATTTGTGCTGTTGCGTTTGCACTTTGTAAAAAATCTGCAATAAAAATTAATACTGTTGATGGAGGTATAATTTGTCCTAAAGTACCTGATGCACAAATAATACCTGTGGCTAATTTTGGGTCATATCCAGCTCGTAACATAGCAGGTAAACTTAATAACCCCATTGTGACAACCGTGGCTCCTACTATACCTGTCGAAGCAGCTAATAAAGCGCCAACAATGATTACTGAAATACCAAGGCCACCACGCAATGAACCAAAAAGCTGTCCCATGGTTTCTAAAAGTGCTTCAGCAATTTTAGAACGTTCTAACATAACCCCCATAAAAACAAATAATGGGACTGCTACCAACACTTCGTTAACCATTGTACCAAAATAACGAGAGGCAATACCAGTTAACAACGAGAATTCAAACGCACCAAATTTATACCCAATTAAGGCAAACAATAAGCCAATACCAGCTAAAGTAAAAGCTACTGGATATCCAATTAAAACAGCAAAAATAGTTGCTAAAAACATACCAAGCGCTAAAAACTCGCCTATTGTATGAACATCCATATCTATTTCTTTCCAATTGTCTCTGTTTTAAGCTATTGGCTTAGCTTCTTCTGCTTTTATAATATATTTTTCAAATCCCAAGATAATTAAAAGGCTTTTCAAAAATAAAGAAATACCTTGCAAACCAACCAAAATACAAAAAATAAAAATAACTAATTTTAATAAAAAAAATCCTTGTAATCCGCCTGCTTGAGATGAACTTTCTTTTAATTGCCAAGATAAACTTATAAAAGACCAACCAAACCAGAAAATAACACCTAACCAAGGAAAAAGGAAAAATAATGTACCAAATAAATCTGTCCAAGCCCTAGATTTTTGAGACATAGGAGAATAAAAAATATCCACACGAACATGATCATTATGTAAAAATGTATAACCTGCCCCAATCATAAAAACGACAGCATGCTGCCATACATATAATTCTTGCATCCATACAAAACCCATAGAAAAAATATAGCGTAGAATTACTACTAAGAAACAAGTAAGAACTGTTCCTAAAGTAAGCCAAGAAATGAAACGTCCCATATATTCATTTAATGTATCAATAGATTTGATAGTAAGAACTAAAAATCTCATAAAATCCCCATTTATTCCAATTATATATTAGGCTATTGGTAAAAACAATTAGTCTGATAAAAAATCAGCCAGATTTATTGTAGCACTTCCAGGTTTTAGGGGTTTAGGTTGAGAAGAATGGGGACGCCATCCTAAAAAATTAATAATTTCAAAATTGGCTTCAATAATTTCGGAACCATTTTGATTAAGTTTTTTCTTATATATTTCAGCAGCTCTTAAAAATATCTTACGATTTGTAATACCAGAAAACCTAGCTAAAAGATTATTATTTTCACCCATAGCTTGCAAATCATGCATAAGAGTAAATAGATTTTTATATTGCACTGTAATAAGTTGGCTATCGGTTACAGAAAGGTTAAACCCAGCCCGCTGCATCAAATTACCCGCAGTTTGCAAATCAATAAATGGGATCACTCTTGGACTTGCACCTCCCGTAATTTCACTTTCAGCCTGGAGCAATACTTCTCTTAGCAAATTTAATGTTTGTCCCCCAAAAACAGAAGCTAAAAATAAGCCATCAGGTTTTAACAAATGGTAAATTTGTGCCAAACAGCCAGGCAAATCATTAATCCAATGGAGATTTAAATTGCTAATAATTAAATCAAATATATGGGGACGAAAAGGAAGATTTTCTTCATCCAAACACACCGTACATAGAAATTTATGGCGTTTTCTTTGCGCTTGATAACACATTAAATAGGACAGATCCGTTTGAATATAAAGATCAATTGGATATTGTTTAACCAAAAGATCAACAATTTCCCCACGACGGCATCCTAATTCAAGAATTGAGGTAAATGATCTTTGAATATCAGCAAGTTTATCAATTAAAAATTCAGAACCTTGAACAAAAAGAAAATTATTCAAAGGATCTTTTTGTGCTGCGCGGTTGCGATGTAAAGTTAGGATTTTTCGATCAAAAACATGCATAATATTTACTAAGTTAACCCTGTTAGATGGTTAATTAATTTTTTAGAATTGTAAATAAAAATGTACTATTAAATATATTTTATATATAAAGACTAAAACCTCAATTTTAATATCTTTTACTTTTATGTCCCTAATAGCTTATGAACCAACTATATAATCTTATTAAACAACTTTTTAAATCTGATACATGTCAACGTTTAATAATTTTATTAATTATTGGAATGATTTGGCAAATTTTTGCCTTATATATTCATCATAATGTACGTAACGGTCATTTACTTTTCCCAACCATCACTGAAACAATTGAAGTTTTTGCTGATCTTATTACAACACAAGAATTTATAGGTAAAATTCTTTTAACAATTTACATTTTAACTTATTGTTTTTTTATTGGTTCTATTCTTGCTTTTATTTTTTCAACTATAAGTATTACAAGCCACATTGGGCGTAATGTTATTGAACTGATAGCTTTTCCTATGTCGAGTTTACCCGCAGTAGCATTAATTAGTGCAGCTATATTAGCTTTTAAATCAAATTTCACTGGAACAGTTTTTGTTGTAAGTAATGCCGTTTTTTGGACTGTTTTAGCTGCCACACATGCAGGCTTTACTCATGTACCTAAGACACTAAAAATGGTAGGACAAAATTATGGCCTTAATCCTATCTTACAAGTTTTTTTGATATTATTTCCTGCATCCCTACCCTCTATTCTTACAGGATTACGTCTTGGAATTAGTCGTGCATTTCAAGCCTTTGTAGCGGTAGAACTTGTTTTAGGAAGTGTATCTGGCAAAGGTGCACTTGGTTTTTTTATTGCGGAAGCAAAAAATAACTATCAACCTCCCCTTGTTTATGCGGGGTTATTTGCCATTCTTTTCATTTCTTGGATAATTGATGCAAAGCTTTTTGGATGGATTGAAAAACGTACCGTTATTAAATGGGGAATGAAAAATTTTTAAAGCTTTTCTATCATTATATTTTATATTACAACATAGTATTCATTAACAATTATGGGAGATTAAGTAATGAAAAAAAACATATTTGGTATTCTTTCAAGTTTAATTCTTTCAAGTTTTTTTTATAATGCTTATGCAGCTGATGACCTAAAAAGCATAACCTTAGATATCCAAAATGGGAGTAACTATATGGGTATGCATGTTATGAAAGAGATATTCTGGTCAGATATTGCAAAAAAAAATGGAATTACCACAGAACTAATTTTAAATAAGGTTGGTGGGCCTGGTGTTGCTGTTGATCGTTTTTTATCGGGAGCAAATCAAGGAATGACCATAAGTTACCCATTAATTTTAAAAATTAATGAAAAAACTAATGG
>JAIBAD010000051.1 GCA_019695395.1 Alphaproteobacteria bacterium | reverse complement strand
TTTGGAAGGATGGAAGATTAACTGTCAAATACAAGCAACCATTTGATTTGCTTAGCGATTTTAATAAACAAAATAGTACAGTTGAATCTGACCATACATCTAAAATAACTGAATTTGATAAATGGCTGGGGCGCCAGGATTCGAACCTGGGGATGACGGGATCAAAACCCGTTGCCTTACCGCTTGGCTACGCCCCAATAAAATGGATAAGAATAAAATGAATTGTCCTTATAATCGATAGCCATTTCTATAAACTTTGCAAGCAAAAAGATAAGAAAATAAAAGAAAATTGAAACCATCAAAAAAATTTAAGCTAGACAGTAATAGGAGATCGTAATAAAAATATAAGGGAGAGTATAACTATTATGGCTTTTTAGAATAAAATGGGAAAGTTTTCCATCCTTCTTATGCTAAAAAGCAAGGATTGATTATGGATCATTGGTCCGTACGTGTCATTGGCCCACAAACACAGCATTATCCAAGTGCGCATTGGCGCAGGCGTCGACCTGTACGGGGTTGGGCTATTGTGCTTTCTGTTCTAGTTGGGGTTATAGGGTCCTTTGTTCTTCTCTACCTTTTATGGCAAGGGACATCACCCAAAGATGGAAGCAGTGTAACCTCGACGATTGGTTTGGAAAAAGAACGCCGTATGATCAGCGAAATAGAATTACTCTTACAAAGATTGGATTTTGACCCAGGACCTGTGGATGGTATTTTGGATGAAAAAACTATCAAAGCGATTAGCCAATATCAAGAATCGGCAGGGTTAACTGCGGATGGCAAACCATCAGAAGATTTATTAATTGAATTACGTGAAATTTTGTCTTCTTTAGATGCTAATTAATAGCCTTAGATCTGACTTATTATAATTCAAATTTTTAAATGATTTTATAAAATTAATAAGGGGCGTAATCTTTTAATTGGGTCGCTTTAACCCACCATGCAGGATATTGGGTATGTAGAATTTTTTCTGCATGAAGGGCAGCTTCATGGGATGCAAAAATTCCCCAACATGTGGCGCCACTTCCTGAAAGACGTTGAAGAAGACATCCTTTAAAATTCCCAATAGCTTTTAAAACATCTTGGATAATAGGGGCGATAAGTGTCGCTGGGGGTTCTAAATCATTATGAAAATGCGACAGTTGACCCACCAATTGATCAACAGTTTGATGATTATTGTTCCATGATGTTGAGGGTGTAAAAGATCCTTCTCTCTTTTGGTAAACATTTTGGGTTGGTACTTGAACACCTGGATTAACCAATAATAAAGAGACTGGGGGTAAAGGGGGTAAGACAGTTATATGGTCGCCAATTCCTTTAATCAGGGATGTTTGTCTTTGCAAACAAACAGGAATATCCGATCCCAAAGGGAGCGCCAAGTTTTGCAAAACAGAAAGTGGATAATCAAGTTCCCAAAATTTGTTAAGCCCAAGAAGGGTAGCAGCGGCATCGCTTGATCCCCCCCCGATACCAGAAGCAGGAGGTAAATCTTTATATAAATGAATATGGGCACCTAATTTTCTTTGGGCAAATTCGGCCAATGTTTTGGCCGCACGCATAACAAGATTATCATCCGTATGGGGAATTTTTTCTTTAAAAGGGCCGTCAACCTCAAACACTAGATCAGAAGAAGTTTTAAGAGTAATCCAATCCCCCAAATCTGTGAAGGCCACCAAACTTTCTAAAAGATGGTACCCATTATCTTTTTTTCCTACCAAATGCAAATAAAGATTAATTTTAGCAGGTGCTTTAATTTTTAATTCAGAAGATTTATTAAACATAATAAAAATTATTTATTACTTAATCCCTTCTTGTAATTTCTTTTGAATTAAAACAATTTGATCATTTTCTGGTTTAAAAAGAAGGGCACGCTGCCATTGAAATTTGGCTTCATTCAAACGTGATGCTTTCCAATATGCGTCCCCCAAATGATCATTAATTGTTGGATCTGAAGGCGAAAGCTCGGTTGCTTTTTCTAAATACTTTGTGGCTTCTTCCCAATTTTTTAAACGAAAAAATGCCCACCCTAAACTATCGATAATATATCCATTATTGGGATCAAGTTCCACCGCCTTTTTAAGCATGGCTAAAGCTTTATCTAAATTTTCACCCCGATCAACCCAACTGTAACCTAAATAATTTAAAATTAAAGGTTCTTCAGGATTTAAAACCAAAGCTTTTTGCAAATCTTCTTCAGCTTTATCCCATTGTTTATTGCGTTCATAGGCAATACCCCGTGCATAGAAAATATTCCAATGTCCAATAAGTGGTGTGTTTATTTGACTAATGGCTTTATTATAAGCATTAATTGCTTGTTGATAAAGTTTTTGATTAGATAAAATTTCACCAAGAACCATAGCTACATCAATTTCGCCAGGGTTGGTATTTAAAAATTTTTCTAAAAGCGCAATGGCTTCATCAGTTTTCCCCATTTTATCTAAAATTTGGGCGGTGCTAATTTGGCTTACCGTACTGAAAATAGAATTGCTACCAACCGAACGATAATATTTTAAAGCTTCGTTATAAAGTTCTTGGGATCTAAAAAGCTCACCCAACAAAAATTGTGTATGAGCTACTTGGGGTTTTATAAAAAGGGAAAGTTCTGCCATAATAACAGATGCCTCTTGATTGTTATTAGTGACAGATAAAAGAGCAGCCAAGTAAAAAAGAGTTTCTGCTAATCCTTCTTGAGCGTTGGTAATAACGGGGTCAATATTTTTACCTCCAGCTAATCTTTTCTTAAAGGTGGCAGCCATTAAACTTTGAGGATTAAGCGTCGTTGCTTTTTTATATAATTCTTCAGCTTCATTTGTTTTATTATAGCGTTGATAAAAATTCCCAATAATTTCAATCATACGAACAGGAGGTTGTTTCATAAATTTCAAAAATTTTCCATAATAGTCATAAGCTTGATCATTTTGATTTAGAACATCAGCTAATAACCCCAATTGAAAAGGTATAAATTCATCATCTTCTTTTTTGTCATTAACAGAATTAAAACTTAAAAGTTTTTGTTCAAGATCAAGATAAAGATTTTTTTTGTCTTTCGATTTATCAATATTAATCCATGTTTGTAAAAAGGGGCTAATTTTTTCGATAAATTTTGTATCACCTTTGCTTTTAAGAAATTCTAAAGATTTTGTTGGGTTGTTTGATTTAAATTCTTTTAATGCTAAAAGTAAATTACCAATATCAGAGGGTATAGAAAGCTTTTGCAATTTTTTGGCGTAAGTTAAAGCTTTATCAAAATCGCTTTTTTGTAAAGAAAGGTTTAAAAGGCTTTTTAATAAATTGCCGTTATTAGGGTCCTGGCTTAAAGCAAGATCAAGCGCGCGAAGTGCTGTATCAATATCACCTATAACTATAGCATGTTGTCCCAATAAATATTGACCCAATTGGGAATTAGAATGATAAGGAACGGATTTACTAGATAAAGTTTTATTTTCCGATTGATTTTCTGATTGGGCAAGGGATGGATTAAGAGCACAAACTATTAATACCATGGAACAATAGATTAAATGAGGGATAAAATCTTTTTTAAGAAAATTAATCATAAATATTTATTATACCTTTCTTTTTATACAATATCTGAGATTACATTAATGAATAATTAGGTCCGTCTCCACCTTGGGGTGTCGTCCAAGTAATATTCTGTTTGGGATCTTTAATATCACACGTTTTACAATGAACACAGTTTTGGCTATTAATTATTAATTGAGGCTCTAGAGACCCAGCATCCTTTATTATTTCATAAACCCCTGCAGGACAATAACGTTGTTCAGGAGATTTATAAATATGCCAGTTGACATCAATCGCAACGGTGGGATCTTTTAAAACAAGATGACAAGGTTGGTTTTCTTCATGATTGGTATTTGATAAAAAAACAGAAGACATACGGTCAAAAGTGATAACATTATCAGGTTTATCATATTGAATTGGGACAGCCTGATTTGCTGGGATTAATGTTTCATGATCATGGTGATGTTTAAAAGTCCAAGGGGCATATCCTCTGAAAAGATACGTATCAAGAGCAGAGTAAATAAGCCCACCCCATAATCCTAGATGAAATGCTGGACGGATATTGCGTACTTTTTTTAGCTCTTTCCAAACCCAGCTTTTGCGTAACATAGCAGGATATTTTTTAAGTTCCATCCCTTCATGAAGAGAAGAATATTGCATATGGTCGATAATAGCTTCAGCTGCAACCATTCCAGATTTCATAGCTGTATGGGTACCCTTTATTTTTGGTACGTTTAAAAATCCAGCTCCACATCCAATTAAAGCCCCCCCTGGAAAAGTTAAATGTGGAATTGATTGAAACCCACCTTCGTTTAAAGCGCGGGCCCCATAACTTAAACGTTTGCCACCCTGAAGCAGTGATTTAATAGCCGGATGTGTTTTAAAACGCTGCAACTCACCAAATGGATCAAGATAGGGATTGGTATAATCAAGTCCAATAACAAAACCTAAAGATATAAGATTTTTGTCAAAGTGATAAAGAAATGATCCTCCATACGTACCATAATCAAGAGGCCATCCAATTGTATGTAAAACGTGACCAGGTTTATGATGGGTAGGATCTATTTCCCATAATTCTTTAAGACCAATACCATAGGTTTGGGGTTCTTTACGATCTGAAAGGTTGAAACGTTTAATTAAGGATTGGGTAAGAGAGCCGCGGCATCCTTCAGCAAATAAAATTTGCTTGGCATAAAGTTCAACCCCAGGTTGAAAATTTGGTCCCATGGTTCCATCTTTATGACGGCCAAGATCACCACTTAAAACACCAATAACTTGACCATCTTGATTATAAAGAATATCAGCTGCGGCGAAGCCAGGATAAATCTCAACACCCAAGGATTCTGCTTGTTGGCCTAACCATCTGCAAAAATGGCTAAGGCTAATAATATAATTGCCCTTGTTATGCATAGGTTGGGGGGTAGGTAATTTGACCATTTTTTTATGCGTTAAAAAGGCAAATTGATCGTGGGTCACGGATGTTGTTAAAGGTGCATCTTTTGCAGCCCAATCAGGAATCAGTTCGTTTAATGCTCGAGGTTCAAGAACGGCACCAGAAAGAATATGGGCGCCAATTTCTGATCCTTTTTCAAGAAGGCAAACGCTTAAGGAAAGATTATGCAATAAAGATAATTGCTTAAGACGGATTGCGGCAGATAAACCGGCAGGCCCACCCCCAACAATAATAACGTCATAATTCATCGTTTCACGTTGTGTCATAATGATTTTTCTGATCGAATAAAGAGGGTATAAATATATTGTTGAGTTTTATTGGCAAATTTATTTGACCCGATTTTTGTAATCTTGGCAATGATCTTTCTTCTAGGCTATAGACATGAATTATAATTATATTATTTAAAATTTATACGTTTTTCATTAGGGTTATACTTAATTAGTTATTAAATTTATGTATAAAGCGATATTATATGGTTAAATCTTATATAAAATCAGATATTATAACCCAGCTTTTATGGTATCAAGATATGGGTGTTGATGAAGCTATTGGATTTACACCAAGATCATGGCTTGGTTCCGTCTCTATAAATTATGATCGCTTAAATCATTTAGAATCTCTTATAGCTGAGCCAAAAATGGCTTATGGCATAGATACATTATCCAAAAGTACAAAAAAAGAATCCGAAGCTAAAAATTCTTCCTTACCAATAAAAAGCATATCAAATGATGACTTACCTTTGGAATCAATTAAAAATTTAAAAGAATTAAGGCTTGCTTTAGAGAATTTTGAAGGATGTTCTTTAAAGCATTCCGCAACAAATTTGGTTTTTGCGGATGGTAATCCTCAAGCAAAAATTATGCTTATCGGTGAAGCACCTGGTGCAGATGAAGATCGTCAAGGAAAACCCTTTGTTGGGGTAAGCGGGCAACTTTTGGATCGTATGTTTGAACATATTGGATTAGATAGAGCGCACAATATATATATAAGTAATATTATCTTTTGGCGTCCACCTGGGAATCGCGCACCAACCAGCTCAGAAATTGCTGCATGTTTTCCGTTTGTTCAAAAACATATCAATTTAATTGACCCTTCTATCCTTGTGGTTTTAGGAGGAATTGCGGCAAAAACTTTACTTAATACCAATGAAGGAATCACAAGATTACGAGGAAAATGGTTTGATTATTATGATCCATACTCTTTAAAATCTATACCTGTTCTTTGTATGTATCATCCAGCTTTTTTATTAAGACAACCTGCACAAAAGCGTTATGCATGGCGAGATCTTTTAGCTTTAAAAGAAAAATTGACACTTAAGGGCTAAACAGTGTATGTATAACATCCCAAATAGTTAAAAAATAGTTAATAACAGCTGGGTACCGCTTTTTGGTTGAATAAACTTAAATTAGATGAGGCAGCAACGTATGACTATTCAAATCAACTCGGATAATTTCTTTCCATCCATCTTCCAATTTTTAAGGATTAATTTTTTGAAAACAGTTTTTTTATTTATCCTTGCTTTGGGTTTGGCTCCTTTTGCTTATGCAGAAGACGGACAAGAATTATCTAAAGTCGTTGCTGCTTTACCCCAACCTTCTTCTAATGCTCATTATAGTTTGGGATCATTGCCCCAACCTTTGGATAAAGCGAATCTTGATCGTTATAAAGATATATTTGCTTTCCAAAAACGGGCTGATTGGCGTTCGGCTGATGCTGTTATTGGTAAACTTACAGATTCTAGATTATTAGGCCATGTTATGGCTGCACGTTATTTGCATTCTAAATATCGTGTTTCTTATAAAGAGTTAAAAGATTGGTTAGATCAATATCGCGATTTACCTGAAGCTTCAACTCTTTATAAATTGGCTCTTAAACGGAAAGCAAAGAATGCTCCATTTCCTCTGGAACCCAAAACATCTTCTTTTAAATCTGGAAACCCAGACAATGTTGGTATTATTAATGATACACGTTGGAAACAAGGATTAGCGGCGTGGCAAAAAGGTGATTATGCCGGGGCTGCACAGAATTTTCAGCAGGTTGTTGATAATAATCAAGATAAAAACTGGGTTGTATCTGCCGGTGCATTTTGGGCAGCACGTGCCTATCTTAAAAATAGACAACCAGAAAAAGTTAGCTCTCTTTTACATGTTGCTGCTGATCAACCTCGTACTTTTTATGGGCAGGTTGCGCGTAGATCTTTAGGCATGAGTTCTGCTTTTAATTGGAATGATCAAACTTTAACAGACCATGAACGTGATCTTTTATTGCAAACAGCTGCAGGACAACGTGCTTTTGCTTTAATCCAAACAGGGCAATTAGCTTATGTGGAAGGTGAACTTCATAATGTTCAAAAACAGGCTGACCTTGAAACTACCGCAGCTTTAGCTAAGGTTGCCCAAAATTTACGGATGACTAACCTATCGATGCGTGTTGGTGTCAAAGGTCTTGCCCAACAAGAAGAGGAAAGCAGTCTTGCTGGTGCTTTATATCCTTTACCAAAATGGCAACCTAAAGGTGGGTTTAGAATTGATCCTGCTTTACTTTATGCCGTTATGCGTCAAGAATCTGTTTTTGATCCTGAAGCACGAAGCCCAAGTGGAGCAAAAGGATTAATGCAACTTATGCCAAAAACAGCAGCTATGGTTGCCAAACGTACGGGGCATCAAAGAAATTTATATGATCCAGAGGTTAATATGGCTTTAGCCCAAGATTATATGGACCAATTATTAGAAAGTGATCAAGTTGAAGGTGATTTGCTTTTATTAGCTGCAGCTTATAATGCTGGGCCTGGTAAAGTTGCCGAATGGAAAGAAGCAGGAATTTATCAATCTGATCCGCTTTTGTTTATTGAACAGATACCTTATGGTGAAACCAGAGTTTATGTTCAAAAAGTTTTAGCTAATTTTTGGATTTATCAAGAGCGTTTGGGACAAACACCTGCGTCTTTAGATTCAGTTCTTGGTGGTGGAAAACCAGATTATAAACAACAAGCTTCTACAAAAACATCTGTTTCTGTTGCGCTTGATAAATAATTTGGTATTTTAAAAACTAAATTTAAAAAGCTTTTTCAAAAATTGATAATTTTATGGGATCAGATTTTATATCTGTACGTATTGCTTTACTTACTGTGTCTGATACACGTCTTGAAAAGGATGATGAATCTGGAAATCTTCTAGCTGATTTAATTAAACGTGATGGGCATGAGGTCGTTGATCGATCCGTTGTCTTAGATGATCAGAATTTAATCCAAAATAGTGTTAGAAAATGGATAGCAGATCAAACCGTTCAGGTCATTATTTCAACAGGGGGTACAGGTTTAACAGCAAGAGATGTTACGCCCGAGGCTTTTGAAGAACTTTATGATAAAAAAATAGAAGGTTTTGGTGAATTATTTCGCATGATAAGTTATAATCATGTTGGTACATCAACGATGCAATCACGCGCAACAGCGGGCATTGCTAATAAAACATATTTATTTGCATTACCTGGGTCGCCAAATGCATGTCGTGATGGATGGGATTATATTTTGAAATATCAATTAGATAGCCGTCATAAACCATGCAATTTGATCCAATTGCTTCCACGTTTGTAATAATTAAAAAAATAAAATAAATTAAATTTTATTTAATAAATTAAAAATAATCGATGTATTAAAATTGATTTAATTGATAAAATAAATTTGATTAATGATTCTTTATAATGAACATTTTATATTAAAGGAGATTTTATTATGGATTCAGTTATGCATTTTGAAGTTGTGTTTGATAATAAAGATCGTGCCAAAAAATTTTATCAAAAAACCTTTGGGTGGCAATTTATGGATATTCCAGGCATGGATGAATATACCATGATTACAACAGCCCCGTCTGATGATCACGGTATGTCTAAAGAGCCAGGTAAAATTAATGGGGGGATGATGGCTAAGGATAAAGATGCCAATCATCCTTTATTGGTTATTACGGTAGATTCAATTGATGCAACTTTAAAAAAAGTAGAAGCAGAGGGTGGAAAAACTGTTATGCCGAAAGTAAAAACAGGTGATTTTGGATTTTATGCTAGATTTAAAGATAGTGAAGGAAATGTTATGGGATTGTGGCAAGCAGTCGTTAAATAATTTTACTTAATTTCTCGTCATATAATTTATAAATTATATGACGAGCTCTAATAAAAAATATTTCTATTAAGAAAATACCATGATTGATTTTGAACTTATCGGTCAAATTTTAATTCATACCCCATGGTGGGTTTATCTTTTATTTGCTTTTCTGATGTTAAGGGGTATAAAAGCTTCAAAAACAAGAATAACAAAATTAGATAGATTATTTCTTTTACCAGTTATTTTTTTATTCTTTTCAATCCATACTTTGTTAAGTTCTGTTGCACTTACCCCATTTGTTATCTTTTTATGGGTGGGGGGTGTGATGATCGGTGCTCTTATAGGATGGGTATATTTATATAAACAAAAAATTAGTGTGGATCAAAAAAATCGTTTGTTAAAACTTCCCGGGACGTGGTCCATTTTAATTATTATTTTAGGAATTTTTTCTACAAAATATTATTTTCAATATAAATTGATATCAAACCCAGCTGTTGCGACAGAACCCATATTTCAATATAGTTTATTAATGATTTCGGGTATTTTTGTTGGCTTTACCGTTGGACGATTATTATGTGGTCTGTATAAATTTAAAACAGGCCCATTTGAAATACTGATTAAAAACAATCAATAAAAAGATAAATATTTATCATTTTAGATATTAAAAATATTTAAAGCAATAAAATCTTTAAAAAAATAATTAGAAATTAAATAAATTTTTTATTTATTTTTTTAACAAATAGAACAATTCAAATTTCATTATTTTTAATAATTAAAAAAATTATGTCTTCATCTGATAAAAGCAAAGATTTATTTGATTTGCTACCTGATATACCCCGCAAGGGACGTGGGGCAGTTAGTAATAAACAAGGACGTTATGAAGTTCATCAAAAATATAATGTCGATGATGGATGGGCAGATTTAACACAAGATGCAGAAGAATTACCTAGTCTTTGTACAAAAATTAGTGTTGATCAAAGTAAAACAATTCTAACTAAAAATAATTCTCCAGATATTCCTTTTGTCCAGTCTATTAATCCTTATCGGGGTTGTGAACATGGGTGTATTTATTGTTATGCAAGACCAACCCATGCTTGGCTTGGATTATCGCCGGGGTTGGATTTTGAATCTCATTTATGGATTAAACCCGAGGCACCTGAATTATTAGCCAAAGCATTTTCTAAAAAAAATTATAAACCTATACCTATAACATTAGGTGCGAATACAGATCCTTATCAACCTATTGAAAAGAAATATGAAATAACCAGAAATATTTTAAAAGTTTTGTCGGATTTTAATCATCCTTTTGCACTCATTACAAAATCATCTTTGGTTTTACGTGATCTTGATTTATTGCAACCTATGGGGAACCAAGGATTGGTTAAAGTTTATCTTTCTATTACAACCCTTAATGCAAAATTAGCACGTCTTATGGAACCACGGGCAGCAACACCAAATAAAAGGTTAAAAACAGTTGAAGAATTAATAAAGGCTAATGTGCCAACCGGTGTATTAATGGCCCCCATTATTCCAGGTCTGAACGACATAGAAATAGAAGATATTTTATCTACTGTTGCAAAATTAGGCGTCCAAGATGTAGGTTATGTTCTTTTAAGATTACCCCATGAAATTAAAGATCTATTTCAAGAATGGCTCCAAGTTCATTATCCATTAAAAGCTAAAAGAATTTTAACTTTAATTCGTGAAACGCGTGGGGGATATTTAAATGATCCCAATTTTGGTCAAAGAATGGTTGGTACAGGTGTTTATGCACAGATGATTGCCAAACGATTTAAATTAGCAGAAAAAAAATTTGGTTTGGTTACAAAAAGATTTTAGTAGCTGTTATTAATTTTCATTAATTTATTATTAAGGAAAATTAATAAATTAGATTTTATAAAGCGTGTTAGGAACAGAGACAGTTTTATTAAAACTGTCTCTGTTTTTTTGGATAAAAAATAATAATTTGATAAATGGTAAGATCGAAGATGGTTTTTTCTAAGATCTAATGTTAATAATAATTTTATTTCTTATTTTTCTAAATACTAGCTATTATATTTTTTTGTTTTAAATATTTTTATATTTTTATAATAAATTTACCAATTATTAATAAATATAATTTATATAAATTATTCAATTAAATAATTTATATATAAAAATATTAATAATAGGAATAATTATGAAAAAAAACATTAGTTTATTAAATAACTTTAAATCTCAATCTAATCAACTTCATCAAAAAGATTTAGGTCTTATCTTAAAACCATCTTTAAAAGATAATCCTTTCAGCAGGGTTTATTATAATGGGGATAGTGGTGATAATTCTGTTTTTGGTAAAATTGATGAAGAAAATACCATGCTTGGTTTTGGTGGTGATGATGTTTTAATTGGAGGAAACTTAGATGATGTTATTGATGGGGGTGATGGTAATGATGTTTTGGCAGGTTTAGATGGCAAAGATGATATGAAAGGTGGAAAAGGTAA
>JAIBAD010000050.1 GCA_019695395.1 Alphaproteobacteria bacterium | reverse complement strand
AACCCAACAGATAAAATTAAAATTATGCCCATAAAAATTGATTTTGGTAATCTTTTTTTTATAAAAAGAAATAAACAGATAAAAAGGCTTACATAAATAAGAATTTGTATAGTTTTTTGATATCCAATCTGAATACTAATTAAATAAATCAGCCACACGGACGTACCAATTAAACAAAGACCCAAAAATTGTTTAAATCTAATCATCCATGAACCAGGCTTTGGAAGCAATTTCATGCACATAGGATATAAAGCAACCCCAAGATAAGGCAAAGCCATACCGATACCCATTATAAAGAAAACAAATAAAATTTGTTTCATATCACGAACCAAAGCAAAACTTACAGCCGTCCCAATAAAGGGGGCTGAGCATGGTGTTGCTAATAGTGTTGCCAGTAATCCGGTGGTAAAAGAATTTATCATTGTTTGATTTTGCTCTGTATTTTTAAAGAAAACTGGCACCTTATTCACCAACCATTGGGGTGGAGAAATTTCAAATAATCCCCATAAATTTAAAGTAAAAAAAATCATTAGAACTAATAGAAAAATTAAGAATAAGGGTTGCTGGAATTGTATCCCCCAGCCTAAAGTTTGCCCTAAAAATTTAAGGATAATGGTAAATAATCCTAAAGCTATAAAAGATGTAATAATTCCACCAGCTGTGCATAAAAAATATAACCTCGTTTTTTGTGTATCTTCATAGGTTCCATAGGTAAGGGATAAAAATTTCAAAGAAAGAACAGGTAGCACACAAGGCATGATATTCAAAATTAATCCACCTAGTAAGGCGATTAATACTATCCCTATCAATGATGACGATGATGATAGTGTATAATTTTTTGCCAAAGTTTCTGGGCTTATTTCTTTTAAAATTTCTTTTTGTTCGATAGCTTGATCACCATCAACCAAGGTTATCGTAGCTTGTTGGTCAAGAAATTCTTTTGTTATGATATCTTTTGATACATCTATATTCTTTTTAAGAATCAAAGGGATTTGAAATAAGACCCGTCGACCATGATCTAAAAAAATAGAATGATCTATTTGATTGGATAAGGGTAATGTACTTTCTATAAATAAATCTGGTTGTGTGAAACCTTTTTGGTTATAAGCTAAAACCTCGAGCATCAAATTTGTTTTGGTATCAACCAAAGATATTTTTTCAATAAAGAATGAAGATGAAGACAGTTCTTTTAACGTATCAGGTATTTTTTTTAAAGATGTTGTAATACGTTGATTTTCAGATGATATTTTTTCAGATCCATGGGCAAGAAAAAAAGAAAAATTTGTTTCATAAGGAATACAAATATTTTTGCATACTAAAAAATTAAGATGCATTTTAAGGTTAATATCATTTTTAGTTTTAGGTGTAATAAGAATTGGAAAAAGGACTTCATCCTCATATCCGAAACTGGTTAATCCTAATAAATTAAATCTGGTGGGATAAGGCCATAAAATTTCTGCATGGTCTAAATTATTGGACCCTGTCCAATCAATTTGTAAACCCGTCCCTGCATCCCCTGCATCACGCCAATATGTTTTCCACCCTGGGGATAATTTAAAATATATCCCTATAATAATTGATGAATTATCATAATATCTATCCAAATTACTTATGACACGAACTTCTGCTTCAGGTGTTTTAAATAAAACATTAGGATTAGCTGTCTGTCCCAAAGATGCTGCATGGGCAAAAAAAGTAAAGAATGCCCAATAAAAAAATATATTTATTTTTCTTAAGAAAAAGATCAAAATCTTGTTATCCTGATTTAAATAATTATATAGAATTCTAGTATAAACAGAACAAAAATCTAACTCTATTAAAAAGTGTAAATAAATTATGATTACTTCTTATGAACAAACTAATGGTTATTTAACTGGCCAGCTTTTAATTGCGATGCCCCAAATGCAAGATCCACGTTTTTTAAAAAGTGTTATTTATATTTGTGTCCACAATCAAGAAGGAGCTATGGGTCTTGTTGTCAATAAACTTGTGGGATCAATCGGATTTAAAGATTTACTTCAAGAATTAAATATTACCAGTAATATAAATTTTTCTCTTCCTATTTATTCGGGTGGTCCTATTGAACCTAATCGTGGATTTGTTTTACATTCAACTGATTACCAAGAAACGAATACCATTTCTATTAATAATAATCTGGCTTTAACTGCAACCATTAATGTTTTACGCAGTATTGCAGATGGGCAAGGGCCACAAAAAAGATTAATTACCTTGGGATATGCGGGTTGGGGTCCAGGTCAGCTTGACCAAGAAATTCATGAAAATGGATGGCTTAATTTAGAGACAGATGAAAATATATTGTTTGAAGTAAATTATGAAAAAAAATGGGAACATGCCATCCAAAAAATTGGGGCCAATGTTGGACATCTTTCTTCAGAAATTGGACATGCATAAAATTATATTTAATTTTGATTCAATCCAAATTTTTGATATAATATATTCAAACTATTCCCTGGATCCTTTTGGCCCAAATAAGCTAACGTTGCAGGTGTTTTAATAAAATTTGATGCAACTTGTTGAAGTTGGTTTAAACTTACATCATTAAAATTTTTAATCATTTGGGTCAAACTTATCGATTGGCCATAAATTAAAATATGATTGGCAAGTTGTTCACACCGTCTTCTGGAGCTTTCCTTTGACATTTTCAAACTTGCGATTAATTGATTTTTTGCGCGTACAATTTCCTCTTCAACCAAATCATGGGGTAATCTTAACAATTCATCGGTTAAAACCGATGCCATTTCTTGAACCTGGCTCTGGCCTGTGCCTGCATAAATACCAATCATCCCATTATCACTAAAAGAATGGCTAAAACTATAAATTGAATAAACCAATCCCCTTTTTTCCCGTATTTGTTGGAATAGCCTGGATGACATACCCCCTCCCAACAAGGTCACCAAAATTTGAAGTGCGTAATAATCTTTGTGATAAAAATCTAATCCTTGGAAACCTAAAACAAATTGAACTTGTTCCAAATCACGTTGGATTTTTACTTCCCCACCTTTATATAAAGCAGGTTTTTGTTCCGGTTTTATAATAGAAAGAGGATAATGAAAAAGTTGTTCGACCCAACCCACCAATTTATCATGATCGATATTGCCAGCTGCCGTTACAACCATGGTTGAAGGCAAATATGCCGTCTTTATATACTCATGTAATATGTCGCTCGTTATTTTTTCAATATCAGACTTTTTGCCTAAAATAGGTTTACCCAAAGGATGATTTGGATAAAATTTTTCATAAAAACAATCAAAAATATAATCATCCGGTGTATCTTGAGATTGGGCTATTTCCTGGCCAATAACATCACATTCACATTTTATTTCTTTTTCATCAAAGGTAGAATTTTGTAAGATATCAGCTAATATATCAACAGCCAAATAAGCATCATTGGCTAAAATTTGGGCATAATAACAGGTTTGTTCACGCGATGTATAAGCGTTAATATGCCCACCCACATTTTCTATTTCACGTGAAATTTCAACTGAACTGCGGCGCTTTGTCCCCTTAAAAGCCATATGTTCAAGAAAATGGGCAAGCCCATTATACCCTTCTGGCTCATGTCTTGTACCTTTTCCTATCCAAACACCAAGACTGACCGATTCAACATCAGCCATTTTATCTGAAGCAACACGTAATCCATTTGATAAAGTTGTTAATTTAATTTGTGACATGGGTTTTTCCTGAAGATCTTTCTTGATACCAATTTTTAATAAAGTTAATAAATAAAGATAAATTATTAGGCATTTCTTTTTGTCGTTCTTGTTTATCTTTTAATTCTGTTAAATAAGGGGGCACATCCGGATATCGATGAAGCGCTTGATACACGGCATCTGGAAATTTTGCAGGATGGGCCGTTGATAAAACTACCGTGTTAGGTGAAGAAGACAGTTTTTGATTTTGTAAAGCTGCTGATACCCCCACGGCTGTGTGGGGATCCAATATATATCCAGTTTTTTGGTAAATATTTTTCATCGTTACAAGAGTTTGTTGATCACCCGTTTTATAAGCTTTAAAAAGATGAAAGGCTTTCTCGTCTCGGTTGATAGGAAATTCAAAAACACCTTTATCTTGAAATTGTTTCATTAAACTATCTACAACATTTGTTTGATGATGGCATAAATCAAAAAGTAATCTTTCAAAATTGCTGGCTTGTTGAATATCCATACTTGGGGATAAAGTAGGCTCAACCTTATGAATAGCCATCATACCAGAATTAAAAAAACGAGTTAAGATATCATTATTATTTGTGGCAACAATTAACTGTTCAACTGGTAATCCCATTTTCCACGCAGCATATCCCGCATAAATATTACCAAAATTTCCTGTAGGAACAACAAAATTAAGGGGTACTGTCTCATCATCGGACAGCACAAAACTTGCCATAAAATAATAAACTATTTGGGCCATCAATCGTGCCCAGTTAATTGAATTCACGGCACATAAATTTAAAGAAGACCGAAGATGTTGATCAAGTAAAATTCTTTTTACTAAATGTTGACATTCATCAAAAGTACCATCCAAAGCAATAACTTCTATATTATCAGAATGCACTGTTGTCATTTGACGTCTCTGCATATCGGAAATACGGCCGCTAGGGTAGAGAACAACAACATCAATATGGGATTGCCCTTTAAAAGCTTCAATAGCTGATGCCCCTGTATCACCCGATGTTGCGCAAACAATCATCAATCTTTGTTTTTTTTGGTGCAAAATCCAATTTAAAATTCTGGCTAAAAATTGCATCGCAATATCTTTAAAAGCTAAACTTGGTCCATGAAATAATTCCATAATCCATAAGCGATCATCAAGTTGCTTTAAAGGAGTTATTAAGGGATGATGAAATACCTTGTACGCATCGTTAATAAGCATTGCAAATTCGGCTTTTGTAAAATGATCTTGCACAAAAGGATAAAGGATAAAAGAAGCTAATTTTTGATAGGATTTCTCTTTACATAAAAGTTTTTGTGTTGATGGATCAAAAACTGGCCATGATTCTGGTACATAGAGACCCCCATCTGGGGCCAAACCCGTCTTAACAATTTCAATAAAATCTAAGCTTTTTGTGATATCTCGTGTACTTATGTAACGCACTTTGATCAATTCCCTTTGCCAAATCAGCCTTAATTAGGGTAAAGTAGCCAACAAAACAATTCAAGGGCAAGTTAGAGGAAAGATATCGTGAGGATTTTCCCAAAAAATGACATAAATTTTTTTTATTCTCTTTTAAGAGAGATATTTTTTATTGGTTTTCTTTTTATTTGCTCTATTCTTATTTATACTATCCCAAGTCAGGCTGAAACAAAAGTTACAAAATTTTTAGTTGATATTCATGATCAACTTTGGCTTTTAGATCAAGATCATAAACCTTTGGCCAGACTTTCCCCACCCCTTGGCCCCATTTGTGAGGCTGATTTTTCACCAAGTGGTAACAAAATCGCGTTGGTTCCTTGTAATCACCCAGGTACAATTTACCTTACAGACGATTTGCTTCATGTAACCGCTGCAATTACTATTGGGGAACGTTCCGGTACAGCAGCCGAAGGATTAGAATGGCTTAATGAAACTTTACTTTCCTATGTGGGATATTTGGGTCCCCAAGGTGGTCTATATACTCTTTTATCACTTCCCCAAGATGATAAAATAGAAAATACCCAAATTATCATGACAGCAGAAAGTTCAAATTGTTCCCCTAATGCTGATTTATCTCTTCTTGCATGCACTGTTCAAGATCTCGTATCCCCCCTTCCTGAAGATAATGCAGAAGCCAATAGTGTTGTCGCCCAAGAATCAATTACCATTTTAAATCACGGTATTGAAGGATTAACCTATCCACCCTTAGATCAGCAAGCAGGTGAAAGATTTATCATTGCAGGACCCAGTTGGGATAAGGAGGGTAATAAAATTGCTTCTATTGAAGCAACCTGGAAAGGATATAGTTTAATTATTTTAAAACGAAAATCCCCCCTGGATCCTTTTGAAGTGGAGCGTTATGAATTACCGGAGGTCCCTGAGGAAAATGATCCTGAATTATCTTTCTCTGACCTTAATGTTATTGATGTAAAATGGCCCGACCATTATTGGCAAATTACCCTAGACCAACCCAATCCCGGACAAATTAATTTAACCACGCCCCCTCTTACATCGAAACCAGAACCAGACCAGATTGAAGTTAAACTTCCCAATCAACAAAAATATCAAGCCACTATTTTAAATCGCTTTTATTCCAACCCAACAAATCCATAATTAATTCGATAAATAACGACGTTTTAAATGATTTTTAAAGATGTCGGGGTCCAAGGGCTTGCCTGTTGCCCGTACCAGTAAGTTTGATATTTCCAAAGACGACCCATGGAGATGAATATTTTTATTAAGCCATGTATTGATCGTTGAAAAATTACCGCGTTCAATTTCTTGATCAATAGTTGGATGGTCATGACTAAGGGCCGCAAAAAGTTGGGCCGCCGTCATCGCACCCAAAGTATAAGTTGGAAAATATCCCCATGCTCCATCATACCAATGAATATCTTGTAAACACCCCATTTGATCATTAGGTGGAACAACGCCTAATAAAGATTTCATGCCCTTGTTCCAAGCATCAGGTAATTCTTTCAACTCCATAGTTTGGTTAATCAATGCCTTTTCTAGTCTGTAACGCAAAATCACATGGGCTGGATAGGTTACTTCATCCGCATTAACACGAATAAAATCTGCTTTGACCTGGTTTAAATGACGATAAATATTATCAGGTGTATAGGCGGGACCTTCTCTTTTAAAACTATCCATAAATAAAGGGGCCAAAAATTTTGCGAACGCTTTGGAATGACCAATTTGCTTTTCCATAAACAAAGATTGGCTTTCATGGATACCCATACTTCGGGCCATACCCACAGGCTGATACCGCCATTCTTTAGGTAAATGTTGTTCATAAAGAGCATGACCTGTTTCATGAACAATACCCATAAAAGCTGGCATAAAATCATCTTCTGTATATCGGGTAGTTAAACGCACATCATCAGGTACCCCACCACAAAAAGGATGAATACTTGTATCCAATCGTCCATGATTAAAATCAAATCCCAAAGATTTCATAATTTTTATACCTAGATCTTTTTGATCTGATACTTTAAAAGGACCGGAAATAGGTAAAGGTGCAGGTAAAGATGCCTGAAAGGTTAAAACTTGTTCTAGAAAATCGGGTAAAAAATTACTGTAATTATCAAAAATTGGATCTATATCTGTAGATTTGCTTCCAGGTTCATAATAATCCAATAAAGCATCATAAAAACTACACCCCAATTTTTCTGCTTTCATCATCGCTGATTGGCGGGTTAAATTAAGTACCTCTTGCAAAAAAGGGAGAACCATTTGAAAATCAGATTTTTGCCTAGCTTCACGCCATGTTGCTTCACACCGGCTGCAAGCCAAGGATAAAGCTTCCACCAATTTTTTTTCTATAAGTGTCTGGTTAATCCAAACCCGTTGCATTTCACGCACATTGGATTTTTGTAAGGCATTTAATGTTTTATCTGAGAGTGATGCGTCAAAAAGATCAGCTATATCCGGGCGCATTAAAATGTCATGGGCCATGACCTTTAACAAAGCCATTTGCTGAGCCCTTGATTCCATTCCACCTTGGGGCATCATCGAGGCCATATCCCAAGATAAAACAGCCAAACAATCATTTAACGTATAATATTGGCGATAATAATCTTCCAACACATTATAGGCTGAAGCTTTTGTCATATCTATTTTCCTTTATTTTTTATCGTATACCGCGCAAAAATAAAAACCATGATTAAGGCAAGACCATACCAGGTTAATGCATAGCTTAAATGATGGTTGGGTAATGTATCAAGATGTTTATCCCCAATGGGTAAAATATTTTCAAAAATTTGTGGGCGAAGCAATTCAAGATAAAAAGGAACATAGTGATTTATGTTAAAAAAATGCGACAAATCATTGATATCTATCCAATACCATTCATTTTTTGAGGGTTGATTATCAGGCACAAAAAAAGATGATTTTTCTGGTATCCTTATAATACCTTCAATCTCTAGGGGCATAGATGCGGAAGAAAAATCCAGCTGATCTTTTTGATTTATATCCAACCATCCCTGATTAATCCAAAGGGTTTGATTGCTATTGTCGGGATAAAAAGCACTAACCACCCAATAGCCATTTTTACCTTCCCAAGTTTTGGATAGAATATAAACTGTTTTGGTTAAATCAAAAATACCCTTAACTTCTGCGCGCTTAAATTGATCCGCCATACCCAAATTATTGGAAAAATTTATGGGTGCGGCATGTAATCTTTGATCTATATCAGCAATTAATTTTTCTTTCCACGAAAGCCTATAAAGCTGCCATGTACCAAGGCCCATCAAAATAACAAATAGAATGAGTGTAATAAAATTTGGCCCCGTTTTATATTTTAACAAAGATTTTATCATCTATGTTAATGTATCATCCCAATTTGATGCTTTATACCTATATTGCATCAAAATCCACCATGCCTTAATGGGGCGCAACAAACCAATTGTGCTTATTAGGGTGAAAGGAAACCAAATTACATAATGGACCCATAAGGGTGGATGATATAAAGAATCCAAATAAAGTGCCATGACCACCACCAGAGCACCCAAAATAAATACCGCTAAAAAAGCTGGTCCATCCCCACTATCCACATTTTTAAAAGAAAGATGACACACCAAACATTGATCGGTAACTGTTAAAAATCCTTTAAACAAAGATGCTTGTCCACAGCGCGGACATCTGCACCATAGTACTTTAAAAAAACTAGATCGGTTGGGATAAGAACCGTTCATTATTCAACGCCATGAAGCGTTCCAGCACCACCGACATAAATAGCAATAAAAAGGAAAAGCCATACAACATCAACAAAATGCCAATACCAAGCAGCTGCTTCAAACCCAAAATGTCTTTGAGGTGTAAAGTGCCCCCGATAAGAACGATATAAACATACGATAAGAAAGATGGTCCCGATTATAACATGGGCCCCATGAAACCCAGTTGCCATATAGAAGGCTGACGCATAAATACCATCTTGAAACCCAAAAGCAGCATGATGATATTCATAAGCCTGAAAACAGGTAAACGATATACCGAGCAGGATGGTGATACCTAACCCTCTTAATAAATCACGACGATTATTTTCCAACATCGCATGATGGGCCCAGGTTAAAGTTGATCCCGATAATAATAGGATTAAGGTATTCATCAATGGTATATCAAAAGGATCAAAGGTTTGAATATTGGAAGGTGGCCAAATTTTACCAATCGCCGCTGTCGGGAATAAACTTGCATTAAAATAGGCCCAAAAGAATGCCGCAAAAAACATAATTTCGGATGCAATGAAAAGCGCCATCCCATAACGCAAGCCAATTTCAACAACCTTGGTATGAAGTTTTAAGAAAACCGATTCACGAACAACATCGCGCCACCACATGAACATGGTGAATAAAATCATCAGAAATCCAACAGGCAAAACCCACACAATATTGGCATGCAGAAAAAGATAAAACCCCAAAGCCGCAACCCCGGCTGCCAATGAACCAACAAGGGGCCAAGGACTTGGATCAACCAAATGATAAGGATGGTTTGCTGTTGTGGAAGAATGATTTTGATCGGTCATAATAACACCTTAAAGACATAAAATAAGTTACATCTTTTTAACAAAGTTATTGATTTTAGACAATGCTATAAAATAACACATTTTAAAGATAATTTTAACCTTAAAATCATAAAAGGCCACAATAATGTGGCCTTTTTTAAGGAGATAATATGTATTATAAAACTGAAGAAACCAAAACGAATTTAGAATTTGGATTATCTTCCGATGATAGAGAAGCATTATATGTTAATTCTTCTGTACCAAAGCTACTTATCGCTTGGGTAAGCAAGGATGATGGATCCGTGGTTTCTGCTCTCAAACTTCCAAACTCTTTTAAAAAATCATTGGTGGTAAGGCTTCTACCTTTATAGTCAACCTGTTCAAAATCAATGTAACGATTGGTTTCACCATTAACTGTATTAATGGAAATAAACTCATTGGCGGAAACAAATTTAAATTGATAATCCGATCCAAAAGATGAAAGATTAAGAATATCTTTTCCATCACCTCCATCAAAGAGATCATTAGAAATGTCAAGGGTTGGGCGTACATAATCTGCATAAGATTCTGCATATACGGTATCAGAACCCTCACCATCACTTAATGTATCATACCCTGCCCCACCATAAATGTTATCATCACCTTTTCCACCATCGATTGTATCATCACCATCAATACCTGATAATTTGTTATTATAATCATCGCCATATAGTCTATCAGCAGAGGTTGATCCAATAAGATTTTCGATACCGCTTAGGACATCACCATCAGCATCCGAATAATATCCACGACCTGTGGCAAGATTGACATAAACACCATTTTCTGCACTGATATATGTTGCAGTATCCTCCCCATTCATACCATATAAATAATCAGATTCTGGTCCACCTTCAAGAACATCATCCCCATCAAACCCAATAAGATAATCCTGTCCATTCCACCCATTTAGATAGTCGTTTAATTCTTTTCCTATTAAAAAATCGTCCCCATCATACCCCCAAAGTTCATTATGATATCCAGCCTTACCTGTAAGCGTATCATCATCAATGGTTCCAAATTCATAATATGTTGGGGGAATAGCATGGGCAGATTTTAATTCTGTATATAAAGAAGCATTTTCGTCAGAAAAATTTTTTTCAAATAATGGGGTGGATAAATTTTTCGGTGTTTTTTTTGCATTAAATATAGGGTTATTCGTCATGATATATCCTTTTATGTTTAGATTACCAACCATTCCACAATTCATTATGGAATGTTGAACATACCCTCTACATTACAAAATATATATGTCAGCATGATGATGATTATGTTACAAATTTATGAAAGTTTCTTTAAATCAAAAGACCACATAAATATGGCCTTTTAACAGTTAAATAATTAGTTGATCTTAACTATTGCTGACAACCAAGAAATTATTCTGATCTTTATTCACAAATAATTCATAAGATAGATTTGTCGTAAATGAACCCGCCTCAGGCCCACCCATAACTTATGTAAGTAAGAATGGGTTGAGTCTGCCTTATCAGGAACCAAAGCTTTAAAACAAACATTTCTACATAGCACGGCACATTTTTCTGGATATTGCATTACCAATAATTTTATTATTATCTTCATTGCCATAATAATAGTTAATAGCCGATGTTATTATGTTATCATCACTAAATCTTCTTAAATTATCTGATACTTCAGAAAAGGTTTTAATAAGTTTAGCACATAAGATTTATAAATTTTTATATTGATTATGGGGATGGCGGCTATCAAGAATGGAATAGCCATGATCATCCTGGGAGGTGGGGTGATGGTGATGGGCGGGTTCAACAAAGCCGCTATATTCTTGCTCTTGAACTCCTGGATATTTTTGAACCCCAGCATGTCCTTGAACAAAGCCATGCATTTTATCCATTCTTTTCTGTTGGGTTTTGGATGAGTTTTGAGAT
>JAIBAD010000049.1 GCA_019695395.1 Alphaproteobacteria bacterium | reverse complement strand
AGACAAAATTAAAACAATTAACTATAACTGAAAGCAACAAAATCAAAGAATTGGGTATTCAGCAAAATCAATTAACCCAAACCTTAAAAGCGTTACAGCGTCTCTCTCTTCAGCCTATTGAATCCTTTTTTTTAAGTGATCGCGCACCCGTTGATATTGTGCATACTGGGCTTCTTCTACAAGTTGTGATCCCCACAATTAAAAAAAGGGCGGCAGAGTTACAAAATGAGCTTGCGGAATTACAGGCCCTTCGTACACAAATTAACCAGCATCAAGCAACATTAGCGGAAGAAGGGCAAAATCTTAAAAAATTTGAGAATCGTGTAGCAGAATTAATTAATCTTCAAAAAAATCTAACTATTCAATCTTCAGCAGAACAAAAAAAATTAAATGAACAAAGTTCAAAATTGGCCCAAAGTGCCCGTGATCTTCGGGAGCTTTTATCAAACTTAACTGAACTTTCTCCTTCACCTTTGGATTTTACTATTGACCAAAATCAAAAAAAACAACCCATCCCAGATAATCAACCTAATAAGGAGCAGGCTTCTCTTGAAGCTTTAAATCCACAAAATTCGAGAGCAAGTGACGCTTTACCGTCATTCAATGATTTACGTTTTATTAAACCCAAAAATCTTAAATTATTCCCAACCAAGAAAAATAGTCTGTTGATGCCAGCAACAGGACAAATTATACTGAAATACGGCGATACATTGCCATCTGGCGAAACTTCAAGAGGAACTATTATTCAAACAAGGCCAGGTGCCCAAATTATTGCCCCTTTTGATGGGCAGGTTAAATTTCGTGGTCCTTTTCGAAGTTATGGAGAAATTTTGATTATTGAACATGGTCGTGGATATCACAGTTTACTTGCAGGCCTATCCCATATTGATGCCGAGGTTGGGCAATGGCTCTTAGAAGGTGAACCTGTGGGATCCATGGACCAAACAGAAAATAACATCCCATCACTTTATTTTGAAATTAGACTTGATGGGAACCCCCTAGATCCGTTACCTTGGTTAATTACAAGCAACAATTAATTGTATAGAGTAAAATAGCATGTTTAAAATACGCATATTCTTTTTAGCCTTTTTATTAAGCCCTGTTTTTTCTTTAATAGCTATTGCCCAACAAAAAAATAATAATGATACCACCTATCAACAGTTAAATCTTTTTGGTGATGTTTTTGAAAAAATACGTGCCCAATATGTCGAAGAACCAGGTGATGATAAACTTGTTCAAGCTGCTATTGATGGAATGCTTTCTTCTCTTGATCCTCATTCCAGCTATTTGACCGAAAAAGATTATAAAGATATGCAAATTCAAACCCGCGGGGAATTTGGTGGGTTGGGTATCGAAGTTTCAATGGAAAATGGAATTGTTAAAGTTATTTCCCCCATTGATGACACCCCAGCGGCCCGTGCTGGTGTGCAGCCTGGTGATTTAATCATTAGCATTAATAAAGAAGATATTTATGGATTAACCTTAAAGGATGCCGTTGAAAAATTACGGGGCCCTGTTGATTCTAAAGTTACTCTTACGATTAAACGCGGGGACCAAGATCCTTTCGATCTGAATTTAGTTCGCGCTTCAATTAAAATTCAATCTGTGCGATCAAATATTTATAATGGTGATATTGGCTATGTGCGATTAACGAGCTTTACCGAACAAAGTACACCTGGCCTTACCTCTGCGCTTAAAAAAATCCAAGATGATACAAAAGGGAAGCTTAAAGGTTTGGTTCTTGATTTACGAAACAACCCTGGGGGTTTATTGGATCAAGCCATTTCTGTTAGTGACACATTCCTTGATAAAGGTGAAATTGTATCAACCCGTGGTCGTGACCCCCAACAATCAGATCGCTATAACGCCAAAGCAGGTGATCTTTTAAATGGATTACCCTTAGTTGTATTAATTAATGATGGATCCGCATCCGCTTCAGAAATTGTTGCAGGTGCTCTTCAAGATCATCAACGCGCTGTTATTATGGGAACAAAAAGCTTTGGGAAAGGATCTGTTCAAAATATTATTCCTATACCAGGGCACGGGGCCATACGTTTAACCACCCAACGTTATTATACCCCATCAGGGCGTTCCATCCAGCTTACAGGAATTGAACCCGATATTAAGGTTGAACAAGCACGTATTGAATCTTTGGGTGACCCCAATAAGGAACGTCATGAGGCAAGTTTACGTGGAGCGTTAAATAATCCAAATGGCTTAACACCAGAAGCTCTTAAAAATTCTACAACCCCGAAAACAGAACCTATAGATGCAGCTGGTAAAACTAATCCAGATGCATTAAAAACAGCTGTACCAAGTGATAAAAATCCGAAAGCTTCTTCATCATCTACAGAAATTAAGCTTGAAGATGATTATCAACTCATGCGGGCTGTTGATTTATTGGAAGGGTTAAATTTATTCCAAAACAAACTTGCTAATAAAAGCAATTAAACATCACGCAATATGATGGTAGTTAATTTGGAAAAATTACCATATCGGTTAGGCGTTGGTATTATTCTTTTTAATATCAAGAAACAAGTTTTTGTAGGCCAACGCTTTGATATGCCAAGTGATGCATGGCAAATGCCCCAAGGGGGCATTGATAAAGATGAACATCCCGTTGATGCCGCATGGCGGGAAATGATTGAAGAAATTGGTACAAAAAATGCGGCGTTTCTTTATGAAAGTAAAGATTGGTATTATTACGACTTACCCCAGGATTTAATTCCTAAACTTTGGCAGGGACGTTTTAAGGGGCAAAAGCAAAAATGGTTTGCTTTTAAATTTTTAGGCCAAGATGGTGAAATTAACATTCATACATCATCCCCAGAATTTAAAGCATGGCAATGGGTTGATTTACATCAAACACCTGATTTAATTGTACCTTTCAAAAAAAACCTTTATCAAAATCTTGTTAAAGAGTTTAATCAATTTTTATAGATTTTATTTCCTTGAATTATTTTCAAAATATATTTTTGCCAGATAGAGCAAAAATTTTACCTTAAGAACGGGCGGCTTTCCAGCTTCTGTAATGAAATAATGTATGCGCAATAGGTTTGCATATTTTGTAAATCCATCCATAAGGTTTTAATCCAATTGCTTTAAAAACCATGGCCATCACTTTATCAATGTGATGGGTTTGATAAAAAGAATAAGCTCTTTTGGCATAGGCTTCTGTATAATAAGCACGTTGATATATTGCATTATTCTTTTCATTTGTCGCATAATATGCGTAGGCTAATTCATCATCTTCGGATTCAAAAATACGTGTTAAGGCAATCGAAAGACGCTTTAACGTTCCTATTCTTTCTTTCTCTAAATATTTATTTAAATAACTATAAAATAATTTATAATGGCGTAATTCATCGGCAGCTATCCGACGGCAAATTTCTTTTAACACAGGTTCTTCTGTTGATTCCATTAATGCGGTATAATAAGAACTTGTTCCTGTTTCAACAATGCAGCGGGCAACCAATTCACCACAACGACTGCCCCGTACAGATTGGGTTTGGGTTACAGGAATTTGATATCCTTTAATAAATTTATCAAAAGATTGATCAAAAATAAAATCTGGATCTGCCATATGTGCCCATTTGGCTAAGGCTTCCCCATGTTGCACTTCCTCAATCGCCCATTTTTTTGCAACATCTTGAAATTCTGGATCATCATGAAAAACATTACAAAGATACAGCCCATAATCCTTGCCATTAGCCTCCACGACCGAGGCAGCTTTAATCACATTGATAATATCAGGATTAATTTTGCTAGGGTCAAATCTATGCCATGGTATATCATCAAGGGTCCAATGTTTCACAGAAATTATTCCTTTAAAATCTTTATATCTTAAAATAATTTTCTAAGAAAATTAAAGAAAAAGTCAATTATTTTTAATTAAAGTACTGGTATTTTTAATAAATAGTATTGGATAAAGATACAAGCTGTGATTCCACAAAAGTTAATTTATGGGTTAATATTTCTTGCTCTTCTTTATTTTGTGAAACTTTAATCTCATCTTTCAGATCTTTAATTTTTTGATCAAGATCACCTGCGGTTAAATTATTTAAATCAACTGCTTGGCTTACCAAAATGCGGCACATTGTTGGGGTTATTTCACTAATCCCTTGATCAATAAATAAACGCTTTATATGAACACCATTTTTATAAAAAATAACTAAACCAGGGCGCAACGCAGCAATAAGGGCACTATGACCATGAGCAACTGCAAAATCACCATCGACCCCAGGCAGAACAACCATATCAACAGTTTCTGTTGCCAATAATTGTTCGGGTGTCACAATTTCTACATGCATAGTTTCCATGATATTTCCTTTATTATATCCTATGCTGCCTCAGCTGCCATTTTTCTTGCTTTATCAACAACTTCTTGAATGGTTCCAACCATATAAAACGCTGATTCAGGTAAATCATCATAATCACCAGATACAATACCTTTAAATCCTTTGATAGTATCCTCCAAACTGACAAGCACACCAGGGGTGTTGGTAAAGACTTCCGCCACGTGGAAAGGTTGGGATAAGAAACGTTGGATTTTTCTAGCTCTCGAGACCACTAATTTATCATCTTCCGATAATTCATCCATACCCAAAATCGCAATAATATCTTGAAGAGATTTATAGGTTTGTAAAACTTTTTGAACTTGACGGGCAACTGTATAATGCTCATCCCCAACAATTCTTGGATCCAAAATACGGCTGGTTGAATCTAAGGGATCAACCGCAGGATAAATCCCAAGCTCAGCAATCTGTCTTGATAATACTGTTGTCGCATCCAAATGCGCAAAAGAAGTTGCAGGTGCAGGATCGGTCAAATCGTCAGCAGGCACATAAATAGCTTGCACAGAAGTAATCGATCCTTTTTTAGTTGTTGTAATTCTTTCTTGTAAGGTTCCCATTTCGGTGGCTAGGGTTGGTTGATATCCCACCGCTGATGGAATACGACCCAATAACGCTGACACTTCAGACCCTGCTTGGGTAAAGCGGAAAATATTATCAACAAAGAAAAGCACATCTTGGCCTTCTTCGTCACGAAAATATTCAGCCAAGGTCAAACCTGATAAAGCCACACGTGCGCGGGCCCCAGGTGGTTCATTCATTTGACCATAAACCAAAGCTGCCTTGGATCCCGGACCATCAAGTTTAATAACACCTGATTCAATAAATTCATGATAAAGATCATTTCCTTCACGGGTACGTTCGCCCACACCAGCAAATACAGAAAATCCCCCATGTGCTTTTGCAACGTTATTAATCAATTCTTGAATCAAAACTGTTTTACCAACCCCTGCACCACCAAAGAGACCAATTTTACCCCCTTTAGCATAAGGGGCCAAAAGATCAATAACCTTAATACCCGTCACCAAAATTTCAACCTCGGTTGATTGTTCGGCAAAAACAGGTGCTGGACGGTGAATAGGAAGAAATGTTTTTGTATCAATAGGACCACGTTCATCAATAGGTTCCCCTATCACATTGATAATACGTCCTAATGTTGCAGGACCAACGGGCACAGAAATTGCTGTACCTTTATCTTTAACAGGCATACCGCGTACCAAACCATCGGTTGAATCCATGGCGATCGCACGGATAATATTTTCACCTAAATGTTGGGCCACCTCAAGGATCAAAGTTTTACCTTGGTTATCAACCTCTAATGCATTTAATATGGGGGGCAATTTTCCATCATCAAATTGCACGTCAATAACCGCACCTAATATTTGTGTGATTTTACCCCTTAGTTGATCTGCCATAATAACTCCTTAAATTAAATAATAAGATATCTTTTCTTAAACAGCTTCTGCGCCTGAAATAATTTCTATAAGCTCTTTCGTAATATAAGCTTGGCGTGTACGATTATAATGTATGGTTAAACGATTAATCATGTCACCTGCATTGCGGGTTGCATTATCCATAGCAGACATACGCGCACCCTGTTCACTGGCCCCACTTTCTAAAAGACCGCGGAATAATTGAACAGCCAAATTTAATGGAAGTAACGTTTCCAAAACTTGATCTTCATCAGGTTCATAATCATAAATTTGCGCGTCAGAAGATTCTGTTTCTTTAGATGATATTTTTAATGTATCAGATGAAATAAATGGGATTAATTGTTGCAAGGTAACAATTTGGCTAATAACCGATTTAAATTTATTGTAAATTAACGTACAAACATCAAATTCATGAGCCTCAAAAGCTTTTTTAATTTTATAGGCTAGTTTTTCGGCAACCTCGAAAGTTAATTTTGGTTTGGCAACATCTTCGATTGTATCAATAATTAAAGACCCAAAATCCCGGCGCAATTGGTCACGCCCTTTACGCCCCACGCAAAGAATTTTAACTTTTTTGCCTTGACTTTGAAGATCATGAATATGTTTTCTCGTAATCTTAATAATCGACGAGTTAAAGCCCCCACATAATCCACGGTCCGATGTCATCACAACAAGCAAATGGGTCGTATCCAATCCACTTCCAACCAAAAGTTTTGGCGCTGTATCTTTTTGTGCCTTCGCACCAAGATTGGCTAAAATATGTTCCATCCGTTCTGCATAAGGACGGCCAGCTTCCGCATGTTCTTGGGCGCGTCTTAATTTTGCAGCCGCCACCATTTTCATGGCGGATGTAATTTTTTGCGTTGATTTGACGCTATTAATTCTAAGCTTAAGATCCTTAAGACTGGGCATAATTTCTTCTTTTAATTAGGCAAAAATTTTAACAAAACTATCGAGCACAGTTTTAAGACGGTTTTCTGTATCGGGGATTAATTCTTTTTTCTCCCGGATAGAGTCAAGAATATCTTTATGTTTGTTCCTAATTTCTGCAAGCAATGAAGCTTCAAAGCGATTAACGTCTTCTGTTTTCACTGTATCAAGATAACCACGTACCCCTGTAAAAATTGACACAACTTGTTCTTCCACAGGCATTGGTTTAAATTGATCTTGTTTCAAAAGTTGGGTCAAACGTGCACCACGTGCCAACAGTTTTTGGGTTGCAGGATCAAGGTCAGATGCAAATTGGGCAAAAGCTTCCATTTCACGAAATTGGGCAAGTTCTAATTTAATACGACCCGCAACTTGCTTCATGGCCTTAATTTGAGCAGCTGAACCAACCCGGCTGACTGAAATACCAACGTTAATAGCAGGGCGAATACCTTTATAAAAAAGTCCGGTTTCAAGAAAAATCTGACCATCGGTAATCGAAATAACGTTCGTTGGAATATAGGCCGATACGTCACCCGCTTGTGTTTCAATGATTGGTAACGCGGTTAAAGATCCAGACCCACTTTTCTCATTCATTTTAGCCGCACGTTCCAAAAGTCTGGAATGAAGATAAAACACATCCCCTGGATATGCTTCACGTCCTGGGGGGCGTCTTAAAAGCAACGACATTTGACGGTATGCAACAGCTTGCTTGGAAAGATCATCATAAATAATAACAGCATGCATTCCATTATCACGGAAAAATTCCCCCATTGCACATCCGGCATAAGGAGCCAAAAATTGAAGGGGAGCTGCCTCAGATGCTGTTGCTGCTACAATAATTGTATAGTCCAGCGCACCTGAATCTTCTAATTGTTTAACAATTTGGGCAACTGTCGACCGTTTCTGCCCAACCGCAACATAAATACAAAAAAGTTTTTGTTTATCATCATTGCTATTATTAGTATTTTTTTGATTAATAATTGTATCAATAGCAACTGCTGTTTTACCAGTTTGACGATCCCCAATAATTAATTCACGCTGACCACGCCCCACAGGAACCAAACTATCAATAGCTTTAAGTCCTGTTTGCATAGGTTCATGCACAGAACGTCTTGGGATAATACCAGGGGCTTTAACTTCAACCCTTTGGCGTTTTACATCTTTTAAGGGTCCCTTACCATCAATAGGGTTACCTAATGAATCAACCACACGGCCTAATAAGCCCTTACCAACAGGCACATCAATAATCGCACCTGTACGTTTAACAATGTCCCCTTCTTTAATGGTTTTATCATCACCAAATAACACAACCCCGACATTATCTGCTTCAAGATTTAAAGCCATTCCTTTGGTACCATCAGCAAATTCAACCATTTCACCAGCTTGCACATTATCAAGACCATAAACACGGGCAACACCATCCCCAACAGAAAGCACTTGACCAATTTCAGCCACATCTGAACTTGTATTAAAATTATTAATTTGCTGTTTTAAAATAGCCGAAATTTCAGCAGCATTAATATCCATTTTTTAACCATTTCCTTTCATAGCAAATTGTAATTTTAATAATTGTGATTTTAAAGAGTTATCAATCATTTGGCTACCAAGACGTACAACAAACCCCGCGATTAAATTTTGATCTGTTTTGGCTTGAAGATCAATATTTTTTCCCATTTTTTTTGATAATATATCTTTTATTTTTTGTTTATGATCATCATCTAACGGTATTGCTGACGTAATTTCAACTTTTAAAATATTTTTTTGAAAATCTAAAAAATTAAAGAAAGCTTGAATAATTTTGGGTAATAAAGAAAAACGACCATTTTTAATAATTAATCGAATAGAGTTTTTAACTAAATCACTTGTTTTTAGAGAAGAAAAAAGTGCATCCACAATTTGATTTTGTGCTTTTTGATCCAACGTTGGATTATGTAAAAGTTTTTTGGCAATATCATCGTCATGTATAGCTTGAGCCCAAATTTTAAATTCTTCAGCAACTTGATCAACTTTATGGTTTTCTTCGGCAAGATCCAAAATAGCTTTGGCATATCTTGCTTCAAGTTTACTATCACTTACATTTTTACTATCACTTACATTGTGCACGTTTTTTGATTCCCCTACAGCCTCAATAGATTCTCACCAATCTTAAGATTGGCCTTCTAGCATAGTTAAAAATTAGTTGCAACTTTTATAGAGAAAATTGTTCTCTCTTTATAGTTTCATTGCATTATATATGCAAGGCATGACCTAAAACATTTAATGCCGCTTCTTTAACAGCTTCATTAAGTGTGGGATGCGCATGAAAACTACGGGCCAAATCTTCGGCAGATCCACCAAATTCCATAATCATCACACATTCATGAATTAAAGTTCCAGCCTCAGGTCCTATAATATGGGCCCCCAATAATTTATCTGTAGTAGCATCTGCTATAATTTTAACAAATCCTTCGCTAATATTATTTGTTCTTGCCCTACTATTTGCACTGAAAGGGAATTTCCCCACTTTATAAGAAATACCCATTGCTGTTAATTCTTCTTCAGTTTTACCAACACTTGCAAGCTCTGGAAATGTATAAATAATAGAGGGAACTGTATCATAATTAACATGCCCTGCTTGACCTGCCAATCGTTCAACTAAGGCAATACCTTCTTCTTCTGCTTTGTGGGCAAGCATGGGTCCTTTGACAACATCCCCAATAGCATAAAGGCCTGGCACATTGGTATGATAATAGAGATCAATGTCAATAAAACCTTTAGGATCTAATTTGACACCCAATTTTTCTAACCCCAAACCTTGGGTATAAGGTTTACGTCCGACAGCAACCAAAATTGCATCTGTTTTAAATTTTTCTGTTGTTTGTCCATCTGCAGATTGAAGAATAGCAGTTAATGATTTTGCTGTCTGTTCAATTGATGTAATTTTATTCTTTAACTTAAAATTTAATCCCTGTTTTTCTAAAATACGTTGAAAATTTTTGGCAAGCTCTCTATCGATCGAGGGCAGAATACCATCAAAATATTCAACAACTGTAACATTGCTTCCCAACCGGCGCCATACAGATGCCATTTCTAAACCAATATACCCAGCCCCAATTACCAATAAATCTTTGGGTACATCTTTCAAAGACAACGCCCCCGTAGATGAAAGAATGCGCTTTTCATCAAAATCAATATTAGGCAGTGAAACAGGTACGGATCCCGTTGCAATAATAATGTGAGCCGCTTGATAAATGGAAATTTGTTTATCGCTATCTTGGACGGATATTTTTCCCTCTCCCAATAATTCAGCTTCACCTTTAATATAGTCAACTTTATTTTTTTTAAATAAACCTTCGATCCCTTTGGTAAGGGTATCGACAATCTTGTCCTTGTGCTTCATCATGAGGCCCAGGTCAAAACTAACCTTATCGACTTTAATCCCATGTTCCGGCACAAGATGGGATAGACTTTCAAATTTTTCTGATACATGCAAAAGCGCTTTTGAAGGTATACATCCAACATTTAAACATGTACCGCCAAGTTTGCCACGTTTTTCAATACATGCAACATTCATGCCCAATTGGCCAGCCCGCAAAGCTGCAACATACCCCCCCGGGCCACCACCAATAATAACAACATCAAAATTCTTTTTAACCAAAATTAAATTCCTTTATTTTAAAGATCCAGCAGTAATCTTTGGGGATCTTCTAAACATTCTTTGACACGTACCAAGAAAGAAACCGCTTCACGCCCATCAACAATGCGATGATCATAAGACAAAGCCACATACATCATAGGTCTAATTTCAACCTTACCATCAATCGCCATAGGCCGCATCATTGTTTTATGCATACCCAAAATACCGGATTGAGGTGGATTGAGAATAGGCGTTGACATCAATGATCCATACACCCCCCCATTACTAATAGTAAAGGTGCCACCTGTTAATTCTTCAAGCGTAAGCTTTCCTTCACGTGCTTTGGTTCCAAATTCGGCAATAATCATTTCAAGATCAGCAAAACTTTTCTGATCAGCATCACGAATAATTGGCACAACAAGTCCTTGTTCTGTACCAACGGCAACACCAATATCATAAAAATTTTTATAGACAATATCATCCCCATCTATTTCTGCATTAACCATGGGAAATTCTTTTAAAGCGACCAAACAAGATTTAACAAAAAAAGACATAAAACCAAGTTTAATTTGACGTTTTTTTTCAAAAACGTCTTTATAACGTGCACGTATGGCCATGATTTGTGTCATATCAACTTCATTAAAAGTTGTTAAAATTGCCGCATTATTTTGGGCCATTTTAAGCCGTTCTGCAATTTTTTTGCGTAATCTTGTCATGGGTACGCGTTCTTGCTCACGTCCCATTTGTTTAGAAATATTTTGCCTAGATTGTGAAGAAGGGACAAAATTTTGTGAAGATATATTAGAGACGTTTAACAGATCACCTTTTGTTAAACGGCCATCTTTTCCAGTACCAGCTATATTTTTAGGATCAAGTTGTTTTTCTTCAACGATTTTACGAACTGCAGGAGAAAGTGCTGCTTGCCCACCATTATTTTTTTGTGGTTGAGCTGCCTGAACCTTCGCATTAACTTCTGCCGAAGATTGTTTTTGATCTTTTTGGGAGGTATTTGTTTTTTTAGGCATTGCTTTTGCATCAATTGTTCCAAGAACTGCGCCCACTTCGACAACATCACCGGCTTTTACTTTTATTTCTGATAAAACACCTGCTTCAGGTGCTGGCACTTCAAGTGTAATTTTATCCGTTTCCAATTCAACCAAAGGTTCATCCACCGCAACCATATCACCTTCAGATTTAAGCCATTTTGCGATTGTGGCTTCTGTGACTGATTCACCCATAACTGGAACGATAATTGATGTTGCCATGATTATATCCTTTTAAACTTATCTACCATGATTATTTTTTTTGACCCTCTAGAGAGAGCGCAGATTGGACAATTAAATTTTGTTCAAGCACATGACGTTTCCAAAGCCCGGTTGCGGGTGCCGCTGCTGCAGGACGTCCAATATAAATTAATTTATCTTGTTTCATTTTAAGTTTTGCCATCAATTCTTCAATCAAGGGGGCAACAAATCCCCAGGCCCCCATATTTTTGGGTTCTTCTTGGCAA
>JAIBAD010000048.1 GCA_019695395.1 Alphaproteobacteria bacterium | reverse complement strand
CCATCTAAATAATCATTATAATCCCCGCCAGAAATTTCATCATTACCATTTTCACCGTAAAGTTTACTATTGCCTTTAAGGATATCATTTCCATTCCCGCCATAAATGCGGGCATCACTATATTTACCACCTTCAACATAATCATTCCCATCACCACCCATTAATGTAATACGGGAGAACCATCCAGAATTACCGTAAATAGTATCATCACCTGCCCCACCATCAATTGTATCATCATCCCCGCCACCATAAATAGTGTCTCTACCATTTCCACCTTTAAGATTATCACTTCCTGAACCACCATAAATAGTATCGTCACCATCGCCACCATCAATAACATCACGTCCACCATCATAATCATCATCTTCAACAAGATCATCGCCATATAATATGTCAGAATCAGCTTCACCAAATATGACATCGTCTCCTAAACCACCGTAAACTTTGTCTACTCCACTTCCACTGTGGATTTCATCTTGATCTTCATTTCCGTAAATAGTATCAGAATAAACCCCGGTATTGATTTTATCATTACCTTTGCCACCAGAAACAACCGCAATATTTGTGCTATAAATTGTATCATTTCCAGTATCACCATAAATTGCACCAGCGCTATTTGCTTGAATCAAATCATTACCCGAACCACCATGAACCATATTATATCCAACATTACTTGTAATAGTATCATTGCCATCCCCACCATCAATCAAACTTTTTTCTCTATTGCTACCATTTATAATGGTAATTTTATCATCCCCCATACCCCCATCGACTGTATCATTACCCGAACCACTTGTTATAGTATCATTGTCATCCCCACCATAAAGGGTGTCATTTCCATTCCCACCATTCAATGTATCTTGACCTTGCTCACCCGTTAACAAATCATCACCATCACTTCCGCTAAGGTCATCATCACCACTTCCACCAAAAGCTGTATCATTACCATTACCACCTACAATGACATCATTTTCTTCTTCGCCTGCTAAATAATCATCCCCGTCATTTCCAAATAAAAAATCGCTACCTGTGCCACCAAATAAATTATCTTTTTGATTGGCACCTATTAACCAATCATTTCCGCCTAATCCAAATAATGTGTTATCTTCGCCATCATTACCAATAAGGGCATTATTACCCCCATCCCCACTTGCGGTTAATGTATAAATTGGAAATAAGGTATTTAAGTCATTTTGGTCTAAATTTTTGGAAGTTGTTCTATTTTTTAATAAATTATTCTTTTTAAAATCAGACATAAGGTTTCCTTTATTATATGTTTATTAGTAAAAATTATTAATACAATATATTAAATATTTTAATAATTATTAATAATTTATTATTATTAATAAGAATAAATTAAGAATTTTTAGTGAATTATTATTTTATTTTTTATAAAATTCTATTTTATAAAAGAACAAAATAGGTTTTCCGTTAAAGGTTTTTCAACTGTTAGTAAATTTGAGCCCTCTGTTTCAAAACCACCTATAGCTTGCAGTAAAAGTGCTGTTTCTATGTTATCATCAGCTTTTAACGGCGCATACATTTTAAGAAAATCATCTTTGGTCACAAGCCCTATGCCATCACTGTGAACATAGTCGATGTTTTTATAATAATCTATGTCACCGGTGATTTTGCTAATTGAATAAAATTGGTCGCTATCAATCACATGAAATGTGTAATCCGATATAGATCGCATACCAAATTCCAGTTTATCTAAACCTATTCCCCCATCAAATAGATCGCTATACCCATCTGTATCATTAGAAACATTTAACGTATCATCCCCATTGCCACCTTCGACCGTATCACCCCCACCATTTCCATAAATTTCATCATTCCCATCGCCACCATTCAAATAATCATTACCATTACCCCCATAAATATGATCGTGGCCTACGTCACCATATATTTTATTTACACCATTAATTTTACCAGAAAGGATATCATCCCCATCCCCACCTTTGATTAACGCTGTACCATAGGCAAAAAACCTCGGATCACTATCCCCACCATAAATAATATCATTACCATTCCCACCTTCTAAAATATCATTGCCACTTCCAGTTGGGCCATCAGTGCCCCCGAAAATGGTATCATTCCCATCCCCACCAAAAATTTTATCATTATTATATCCACCATTTAAGCGATCATCCCCTTCATCACCATAAATTTCATCATTTCCAAACTCACCACCTATATCATCATTGTCTGCCCCACCATGAATGGTATCATTACCATAATTACCCCTAATTTCATCAATCCCTATATCACCTGTAATGATATCATTACCACCCTCACCATCCAAATTATCATTACCCTCTCCCCCATAAATAGAATCCTGCCCTGCACCCCCTTCGATATGATCATTACCCTCTTCACCTTTTATTTCATTAATCCCAAAAATATTATTATATCCACCCAAAATTGTATCATCACCCGCCCCACCATAAAGCCAATTATTACCATCCATCGCATTACGTATAATTATTATATCAAACCCATTACCGCCATATATTTTATTACTTCCATAGGCATATAGACGGTCATTTCCATCATCCCCATAAATTTCATTATTTCCATAATAATCACATAAAATTATATCATTCCCATCATTCCCATGAATAAGATTATTATCTTCTATAACACTCCGAGGAGGAGGGGCGCTGTTTTCATCATACCCATAGATGAGATCATTACCTTCATTACCATAAATTTCATCTCTTCCTGATCCGCCATAAATGGTATCACTCCCATTACCACCCAGAATTTTATCATCATTCATTTCACCCCAAATAGTATCATTTCCCTCATCCCCATTAAGTGTATCATTGCCATTGCCACCTAAAATTTTATCATCTTGGGTGCCAGCTTTAATCATATCATTTCCATTACCCCCATTTAATTGATCGTCACCCCCACCACCTTGAATAAAATCGTCCCCTGTCCCACCATTTAATATATCATTATCTAAATCTAAATTTGGATTTTCTTTGCTTTCACTGCCATAAATGATATCATTTCCTTCATCCCCATCAATGATATCTTCACCCCAACCACCTATAAGTTCATCATTACCTATACCGCCACTGATCTGATCGCTATCATCCCCACCCTTAACAAAATCATGTCCATCGCCGGCATTAATTTTATCTTGGCCATTACCCCCATCTAGGGAATCATCACCCGATGCACCATTTAACGTATCATCCCCATCATTACCCGTTAACCGATCATCCCCATCATCCCCAAATAATGTGTCATTGCCATTTCCACCTGTTGATACATCATTACCTTCCTCACCTACAAGGGTATCATCCCCATCATTACCCAGTAAAAAATCGTGTCCCATACCACCTTTAAGTATATCCTTTTGATCCCCACCAATTAACCAATCATTACCCCCAAGACCATTTAATGTATTATCTTCGCCATTACTTCCAATCAAAATATTATCACCACTATCACCACTGGCAGTTAATTCAAAAATTGGTGAGGATAGACCTAAATTTAGTACTAATAAATTTCCTTTTAGTTTATTTGCAGCAGTGATTTTACTTTTGCTTAACCCCAATTTTATATTTTTCATTAACTGATCCTATTTATTATAAATAAAATTTATATTTAAAATGATAAGTAATATAAAATATATTTATAAAACAACTTAATTTATGGTTAATTTTTGTTAATAATTAGTACATAAATAGAATTAAAGCTTGTAATCCATCTAAATAAATAGCCGCTGTAATTAAATTACAGCGGCTTTATAATCAGTCTTAATTATTAAGCTATATTAAAAATTATTGACAGCTAATAAATTCATAATCTCTCTTTTTTCTACATCTGTACCTTCTAACGTACCAGATGTATCGGCTCCAAATCCACTTAAAGACTGGATAAAAGACGATAAATCTGTATTATAATCATATGTCGTAGATTTTTCCCTTTTATATTATAAAAATATTAAATGAACATTAATATTAAATAATTTTATATATAAATCAATAATATAAAATAAAATTGTATATTACCTAATTTACCAAAGATTTTTAAGTACATAAAAAGAACATTTAAAAATTGCTAAATTACTTTGATTTTATAAATTTTCTACCAATGTTGAAAAATAATAAGGGGGTCAAATCGCTTTAGTAATCAAATGGCTCTAAACTTGTAAAAACATAAATGGATCACAAAATACATGATCCAGCAAAAACAAGAATAAACCAAAATTTTTATCTTCTAATGCAGAGTCATATCAAGCTCGTTGTTCCTATTCCAAAAATGTTATATTATTAATAGGCATTGTCCTTAATTTTCAAAGTTTTCTTACTATAATATATAAAGCAATTGATTATTCGGGGTTCTTATAATTTTTATAAAAAAATATAGATATCTTATAAAATTTGTATAAGAAAAATCATTATAGGTTCTTTATATTAAAGAATATAAACTTGTCCTATCACGAGAAGGAGGATTAGTATGAGTGAAAAAAAAAGCACCATTTTAATTATTGAAGATGAATTACCTATCCGAAAACTTTTGACCATCACCCTAGAAGGTAAAGGATACAAAGTAGTTGATGCAGATCAAGGTCGCATGGGCGCAAGATTAGCTGCCTCTGTTAAACCAGAACTTATTCTCTTAGATTTAGGATTACCAGACATTGATGGTAAAGAGGTTATCCAGACAGTACGTGAATGGTCCCAAGTACCTATCATTATATGTTCTGTACGCAATGATGATGAAGAAATGATTAAGGCTTTTGAAATGGGTGCAGATGATTATGTAATTAAACCTTTTAATCCTGATGTGTTGTTAGCCCGTATTTATGCCAATATAAGAAAATCTGCTACAGAGGTTGCAGGTGAACCTGAATTAGCCAATGGTAAAATTCGTATGGATCTTGTTCGTCATGAAGTATTTTTAGATGATATTAAAACACCTTTAACCCCGAAAGAATATGAATTATTACGTTATTTTCTTATTAATCGTGGTAAAATGCTTACCCATAAACAAATTTTAAAAGAAGTATGGGGTGCAGCCCACAGTGAAAATATGCAATATTTAAGAGTATATGTAAGTCAATTACGTGAAAAAATAGAAAACAAATCTGATGATCAAGTTTATATAACGACAGAACCAGGGATTGGATATCGTATGGAAATTATTCATAACGAACATCCTCCTTTAAAACAAGCAGCAGTTGGATAATTTTTTTTTAATTAAATTATTTAAAACCCAAGGTTAATTCTTGGGTTTTTTTATGAATTTTTAATACTGTGTTTCCATTCACATATCGATTTCTAATTTAAGAATTAATAAATTATTAATATAACCAAAATCAAAACCGAAATAAGGAGTTACTATTATGGCCGACAATAAAAATCAAGGATCTAGTCAAGGTGCTAAACAAAATCAGTCTCAAAAGAGCAATAAAAATGGTTCAAACAACCAAGGTTCAAAAAACCAACAACAATCACAACGACAATAGAAATTAATAGGTAGAAAAAATGACTACAACCTTAAGTCATATCAATGTTCCTTTTCCTTCAACCTATTTACGTTTTCCTAGGAAAAGAAAAGATGTATGTCGTATTTATGCTAAATGTGTTGGCATGGGTAATATTAACCCCATCTCATCACAAGCAAGTATAGGTATTGATAATACATCTCCAGAAATTTAGTAGAAGGAGAATAAAATCATGCTAAGTTGGGCTATCACATTTTTTCTTTTGGCCATAGTAGCAGGTTTGTTAGGATTTTTTGGCTTAGCTGGCACTTTTGCAGCTATTGCGAAATTTCTGGCTATTTTATTCGTCATATTATTTGTTGTAAGTTTAATTTATGGCATGCTAACAGGAAAACCTGTTGATCCACCTGTGTAGACACCAATAAATTAATATAAAAAGGATTGAAATAATAATATATTTCAATCCTTTTTTAATGATAAGTATTTTAAATGTCTTATTTCTAATAAATATTTATGTAAATATAAAAAAAGCACCATGATTAATCCTCATAGTGCTTTAACAATTTAGATTATTTAATTATTGAGGACTATTTTTAACATTGACTTGGGTTGCTTTAATGCTTTTACTAAGTAACCCTTTATCAATATATCCTACCACGGTTACTTCTGTGTTTGGCGTTAATGCAGCAGATTGATTAGATTCAATAACAATATCAATTTTACCCGTTGCATCTTTTAAGGTGAACTCTTTTTGGTTCTTCACGCTATTAACAGTTCCATTTAATTTAACAAAACCCGTATTAGGTAAATTTTGAATTGTATAAGTTTTTGCTTCTTCACCAGATGCGCTGGTTGTCGTCATTGCGTTTGGTGATGTGCTATTATTTGATGTTGATGACTGAACTGTAACCGATGTTGCATTAATATCAGTACCCATAATTCCACGGTCAACTGACCCTTTAACAGTTACTTTTGCACCTTCCTGCAAAATAACGGATTGATTGGATTCGATATCTACATCAATACTGCCAGTTTCATCACGAAGCGTAAATTCACGTTCATTTTGAATTGTTTCAACTGTACCCGTTACTTCTATCTGACTTTTGTCAGCTAATGTTTTAATATCACTAACACTTGCATAGGCTGGTATGGTTGACAGCATAGCAACACTTGTTAATAGACACATCTTATTGATTAACTTCATTTTTAATTGCTCCTTAAGTAAATAGAAATACTGCCAGACTGACAGTATTTATAACTTAGGAAATTTAATGTCAGAATACGATTAGATAGCGTATCAAAAATATAAAGAATGAATAAAATTATTAAACAGCCATATTATTAGGAGATAGTTTTAACTTTTCATGGATCACTTCCATAAGATCATCCATTATAAAAGGCTTGGTTATATAGGCGTCAGCCCCTAACTGATAAGCTTTTGCTTTAATATGGGGTTCTTTACGAACAGTTAAAACGATAACGATTGGTTTTTTCTCATTATTTTTGACAATAGGTAAAATTTCCAACCCATCTTTATCGGGCAGTCCTAAATCCAACACAACCAAATCTGGGTGAATTTGATTAAAAGTTTCAACACCTGTTTTAAATGAACCTGCTTCATACAAAACCGCCCGTTGAGTTTGCAAGGAAATACGTAAAAAAGTACGTATTGATGGGGTATCATCTATTATTAATATTTGTTTATCTTTCAACATGATACATAGGCTATACTTTACACATCTGTTTTTATTAATCTAATTTTACGCCATTTTGGTATATAAATAGTAAATACCGCACCACCATCTGGATGATTTGATGCAACAATGTCACCATCTTGCAACATCATAATCGATTTACATATGGCAAGTCCTAATCCTGTACCTGCAACCTTTTTATCTGTTTGGTTTAATCTGGCATATTTATCAAATATTTTATCCAAGGATTCTGGCGATATACCTTGGCCATGATCCCTAATTTCAAAAAAGAATTTTCTTCCTCTTACCCCATAAGAAATTTCAATTTTTGTTCCAGGGGCTGTATATTTTACAGCATTATCTAGTAAATTTTGTAAAACTTGTTCAATTAATGTTATATCTTGGAAAATAGCAATGTCTTGGGGAATAGAATGAATAACCAACATATGCTGCCCCATACGATGACGTAAGCGTTTGGCAATATTTTTGAGAATAATTTTTGAACTTTCCCATTCTTTTTTAAAATCAATATCCCCACTTTCAAGCCGTGTCATATCTAATATATTTGTAATAAAACTATCCAATCTTTGGGCTTCTTCTAAAGCTGTATTCATTAAAATATTACATTGCTCTTCTGACAATTTTGCACGCATACTCATAACAACGCTTAAAGCACCAATTACAGAAGCAAGAGGTGTTTTTAAATCATGAGACACACTTGAAAGAAGCATAGAACGAAGTTTTTCACGCTCTTCATTAACCCTACTTTCTTCCATCATCAAACCTAATTCTCTTCGTTCAATAATAAGAGCTATTTGATCTGCCAGAGCTGAAAGTAATCGTCCATAAATAATATCAAAATTTATATTTTTATTAATAAAAATACCTAATACACCAATTTCTTTTCCAACTGTTATTAACGGTACGAAATGCCAATTTATATCTGGATAATCTGGACTACCTGCGCCTGTTTTTTCACCTTTTTGCCAACAAAGAATTAAAGCCAAAGTTTCTCTTTCAGAAAATTTTATGTTTTGGGGATAGGTTTGGTTTAACGAAGATGGTGTAACTGGTGATGTTAAAAAAATGGCTATTTTTGTATTCAGAAGTTTTGAAAGTTCTTGATGCAAAGCTTCAACTGTTTCTGGTAAATTACTTTTTATTAATGTAACCCTATGCAGCTGAAAAAGAGCATTGACCCTTTTTGCATAAATAGAAATATTTTCTGTTTTATGTTGGCTATTATTTACAAATAAACCCATAACAATAGATGAAACCAAAAATAATCCAAGATTAATAGAATCTGTTGTATTGCGAATAAGATCTGTCCAAGTTGGTACAACATAAATTATATTCATAACCATAAAACTAGTAATAGCTGTAACCAAACCTGGTAACAAACCATATCGTCCAGCTATCAAGGTACAAGCCGTAATATAAATAATAGATTTATTTCTATGCGCCATGCCTACAGCATCTGGTAAAAGTAATCTAAATAATTCAACAATCATTGTTGCGATCAACGTTGCTAAAATTGCATAGAGAATTTCTTTATAATCTATATTTATGCTTGGTATCCAATTTACCCAAAAAGAGCTTGATTTGTCCAAAGGAACAACAGTAATTTCAGTTTTTGGATCTAAAACTTTTATAAGTTTATGATATAAATTAAAATGCTTATTACCTAAATTCCATAAACTTCGTTCTTTTGTTAAAATAAGCGTTTTAACAGGGATATAATTCGTTTCATATTCTTTAATTAAAGAAACCAACCCATCAAAAACCGTAGAAGCTTGAGCATGGACAATTTCTGCACCCAATTGCTCTGCTAACATAAGCAAAGTTAAAATTTGAGCATTCTTTTCTTTTCCGTTGTGGGGTGTTTCAATATAAATAGCTTTCCATTGAACCCGTAAACTTCTTGCTTTTTGTTTAGCAATACGGAATATATCCTCTGTCTGGCCTTTACCTGTAACTAAAACTAAAACTGTACCTGGTGCAGAAGGTTTTTTTAAAATAACTGGTTGTGACATAATCTAGTGTATAAAAAAATGACCCGCGCATTATGAAATATATGGCATAAAAATTCCATAAGTATTTGGCAAAACCTAATAAAATTCAATCGGTCACATTAATTTTAGAATAAATTTGTTATTTATAAAACTGTTATTATAAGATTATTAGGCCAAAATAATCTTATATTTATATACAAATTTTAATTTAAAATCCCTGAAAGATCAAAAATATTTTAAACAAGTAAAATTGTAAAAACTAAAGTTGCTATTAAAACAATAAATAATTTCATTTCTTCATTCTTTTTTTTTATGGCCTATCTCCTAATTTTTTGTGCTCCCATCATTTAAAATATTATCTAAATGTTCTTCTGTTTCTATAATAACTTTGGCTGCTTCATTTAATTTATGAGTATCACCTCCTGTAAAATGTCTAGCAACAGGACTTTCTTCATCCATCCTTTGCAAATCATTTGACGCAAGTTTTAACCTTGTTTTAACTTTTTCTAATAGATCTCTGACTGTTGATTCATCCATTATGTTTTCAATTTCTTTATCCCCTTTTTGACATGCCTGCATCCAAATTTTTAAAGAATGAACGTCATCTCGTACATCTGCTTGGTCCAAATAACGCTCATATTTATGGAGCAAATCTTGTAATTCTGAACATAAATGGTTTAATTCTTTTTTACTTTCATCGGATGTTTTTAAGGTTTGCGTCATACTCTATCTCCAACATAGTTTTATAAATCTTAGAGTACATTATATTAAATTACAGTTTTAGATATTTCTAAATTTTATAAAAAAAACATAAATTTATGATATCTTAATACTATACTCTACCGTGTCACATGGAAATCTAATATTGATAAAAATATATTTATGTTAATGCATATTAATGTATAGATAAATTTTTATGTTAAAGGAGAGTACAATGGATAAATATTCGGCTAACCCAAATTCCGATTATGAAGAGAAAAACCTTAATCAAGATGGTCAAGATAAGCCTAGTTTAGGCGATAAGGTTAGCGGTAATTGGAAAATATTCAAAGGTGAAATTAAACGTCAATGGGGTGAATTAACCGATGATCAAATAGACCAAATTGAAGGAAGCAGAGAGAAATTATGTGGCTATATTCAAAAAACCTATGGCGTTAAAAAGGAAGAAGCTGTAAGTCAAGTAGAAAATTTTGAAAAACGTCACAATCAATCTTTCCTTAATTAATTTTAGTCAATTAAAACTTTTACAACACAACAAATAATTAGTATAAAATACAGGAGACAATTATGTCAATTTTTTCATCCACTTCTTCGAACACTAAAGGCGATGATACTAATAATCGTAATAATTATAATAATGATACAATCGATGGAGAAGAACTTCGCGATTTAGCACAAAAAGCTGGACGCCAAGTTAAAAATTTTATCCATGATAAATCTGAACAAGCGGCAGAATTAAAAGATAAAGCCAAAGATAAAATTACAACGCATCCCTTTGAAGCTATAGGTATAGCAGCGCTGGGTGGTCTTATTTTAGGGTTCTTATTAAAGCGTTAAAAAAATGAAAATCAACCAATATTTCAGGTTGAAAGGATTTGCAATTCTATGGGTATTAGGACAATTACTTTTTAAAAAATCATCCCTAATACCCTATTTGCGTAATCTTTTCCTTCGTGTTATGACACTTAGCATTATTGTTATTATTGGTGGCTTAACATTCGTCGCAACAGGGTTAATAGGGCTTTATTTCTTTTTGATCGATCAAGGATTCATAAATTATGAAGTTATGTTTATAATGGCTGCGGGAATATTTGTTATAACTCTTATTGCAAGCATTATTACATGTACAATTTTTTACCATAAAAATTCTATTCGTTGGACAGAAACTGAATCGATACATCAATCTTCTAATCCTATGTCTGTTTTTGAATCTATGATAACCAGCTTTCTTAATGAATTGCTTAAAGATGATAAAAAATCTACATCAAATAAAAATAAATAAAATTTTATATAAATGAAAGGAATGAAAAATGCGGGGGTTTATTTTATGGCTCTTAGGCGTACCTATCCTTGTCATTATACTGTTATATGTATTAAACATAATTTAACATATTAAATAAAAAAGCCATTTTACAAATGGCTTTTTTAATAGGTATTAAGCAGCGTTCTTTTGAAAGTTATTTTTTTGCTTCTTATTTTTATGCCGTTTAAATTTAAACGGTTTTTGGTTTTCGGTTTTTGGTCTATCAAATTTATTTTTGTTTGGTTTTTTCTTAAAAGATTCGATGTTATTTTTCTGGAATTTTACCTGGGATTTATCCCTCTGTGGTCTATCTATCTGAGCTTTATTTGCCCGTGGCGCATCATCTGTCTTAAATCTCTCAGCTCGGGATCTATTTGCTCGCGATCTATTTTCCAGGGCGTCATTTGACTGCAATCCATCTGCTCGTGATTTATTTGTCCATGGTTTATTTACCTGAGATCCATGTGATTTTGATCTAGTTTTCCATGATTTATCAGCCTGTGATCTATTTGCATGTGGCCTATTTGCCCTTGATCTATTTTCCTTTGATCCATTTTCTACTGATTTATTTGTCCGGGAAGATTGAGGATCAAGAAGCAAATTTATTGCTTTCCATTTCTTGTTATCCGCAGGGGAAATAAAACTTAACGCTGATCCTTGGGCACCCGCACGTCCTGTTCTTCCGATACGATGTATATAATCTTCTGGACATTAAAGGAAATCATAATTTAGCAAAAGATCAACATGCGCAATATCCA
>JAIBAD010000047.1 GCA_019695395.1 Alphaproteobacteria bacterium | reverse complement strand
AAAGGTAACCGCATGTTATTCTGCTATCCCTACATCAAATGTACGATCTGGAAATTTTTTAGCAAATAAATTTAAACCTGTTCCAGAAGGCATTGCTGCTGTAATCGCTGTAACAGTTGGATCTATTTCAGCTTCCTTAATTAAAGCTTCAGCAAAAACTTGGGTATAAGTAGTAGGAGACGAAGCAGGTTTATGTTGTTTTCCTGTTACAACATCAAATTTAACAACACCATGATATTTGTCTGCTGCTGCTTCAGCAGGTGCATACCCTTTTCCTTTTTGCGTTACAACATGGACAAGTACAGGCCCATTTTTTGATGCCTTAACATTTTCTAAAACTGGTAAAAGATGATCAAGATTATGTCCATCAATTGGGCCTACATAGAAAAAACCTAATTCTTCAAAAAGTGTGCCACCTGTTAACATACCGCGTGCATACTCTTCGGTACGAACAACCATATTCGCAATTGACGTTGGTAAATGTTGAATCGTTTCTGCCCCAATCTTTCTTAAAGATTGATATGATTTTGAAGAAAGCAATTTTGATAAATAGGCACTCATAGCACCTACAGGAGGTGCGATTGACATATCATTATCATTTAAAATAACAATAAGACGTTCATGACGAGTTCCAGCATTATTCATGGCTTCATAAACCATACCTGCACTCATCGAACCATCACCAATAACTGCAATAACATTATTGTCTTTTTTCTTTAAATCACGGGCCACAGCAAAACCAAGGGCCGCCGAAATTGATGTGGAACTATGAGCTGCACCAAAAGGATCATAAGCACTTTCGCTTCGCTTCGTAAAACCACTAAGACCGCCTCCTTGACGTAAAGTCCTAATACGATCCCGGCGTTCTGTTAAGATTTTATGAGGATAACATTGATGTCCCACATCCCAAATTAAAATATCTTCAGGTGTATTAAAAATATAATGAAGTGCAACCGTTAATTCAACAACGCCTAAGCCTGCACCCAAATGGCCGCCTGTTGTCGAAACAGCATCAATCGTTTCTGAACGTAATTCATCACAAACTTGCTGAAGATTGGATCGAGCAATTTTTCGTAAATCTGCCGGCCTATATATTTTATCAAGCAATGGTGTATGGACAGGCATAATTCGCACTCCTAAATTAGTCCTATTAACTTTTTATAAAATCTCTAATAAATACGATAAATTAATTTTTAGCAGTTAGCCAGATTAAAAGCAACCCCAAGTAAAAGTCTAATAAAAGCCTATTTTGTTAAAATTAACATAAATAACCTATTTATTAATATAATATTTAATAATACCATACAAAAATGCCTTTAAATAGGCAATTTTTGATAATTTCACCTTCTTTTTTAATGGATCTTTTATTTTTAATTTATTTATTAATTGCTCCGCAATTTCAACAACTATTGCTGATTGTAACGCAATACCTTTATTTTTTAGATTAAATGGCAATAAACGAGCTTTCGGCATTAATTCTTGATCAATACGTTCTAAACATAGATTTAGTATTTGTCTTAAGGCAGACGAAGATTGAGGAGCCGATAAAATCTCAACATCGCATTTGTTATCTTTCATAAAAGATAAAGGAAGGTAAACACGATTTAAGTGCTGATAATCTTCGGCACAATCCTGTAAATGATTTATAATTTGCAAAGCATTACATAAAGCATCTGCATAAATATAAGATTCTTTAGATTCTTGATGAAGATCTAATAAAAATCTTCCAACTGGAGCTGCAGAATGATTACAATAATCTATAAGCTCTTCCCAATTTTCATAACGTAATTTATAAGCATCTTGTTTAAAAGCTACCAATAAGTCCAGGGCATGGTTTTTACTTATATGCCGATCACAGAAAATTTTTCTTAATTCGATAGAATGGATAGGCCATTCTTTTTTATGTCTTGCTTCATCCGAATTAAACGGTTCTGCAAAATAGTCAAGTTGGCGAATTTTTTCATCTGCAGATAATTGTTCATGATCTGCTATATCGTCCGCCTCACGGGCAAAATGATAATAAGATAAAATATCCTTTCGTAAATCTTTTTTAAGAAGAAATGAAGCAACAGGAAAATTTTCAGTTTCAACCCCTTTCCCTGATGCGGTTTCAAATGACATAACTTAATCCATTTAATTTAAATATTTAAGATCGCAAAGGTTTTAAAAAAGCAAGGAGTACAGTAAAACAAACCACAAGAATAAAAAACAAAGAAATAAAAAGCATCTTTCCCATATCTGCGGTTCCAGGATGTGTTGATATAGCTAAACTTCCAAAAGCAACAGAAGTTGTAAGCGCACTAAAAAATATTGCCCGCGTCATAGAAGACTGCAAAGGTTTATCCATACCTTGGCGCCATCTAATAACATAATAAATTGAAAACGCTACCCCCACTCCTAATTGGAGGGGAAAAGTAATAATATTTGCAAGATTGATAGGCATGTCAATTAAAACACAAACCGCGCCTGTTAAAAAAGCAGCAAGAAAGGGAGGCATTAATACCAAAAGTACATCGTAAACACGCTTTAAAACCAAATATAACACCAAAAAGATAGCAATTAAAGCAAGACCAGCTGCCATAATAAATGCATTAAGTATTGTTTTGCCTGACTCGACAATAGAAACAGGTAACCCTGATACATTTGGCGTTACTTGTCTAACAGCTTCAACAAATCGAATTAAAGATTTTTTTTCTTGTAAATTTTCTTTAGGATATATAGTTAACCTTAATTGTCCTTGCGATGTAATCCAGTCTCTTTTTATTTCACCAGGAATATCATCTAATGTTACTTTGCCAGCCTGTAAAGTCTGTTTAAGAATATCAAGTTTTTCCGGCAATCCCTGGACAATTAAGGGTGTTATTTTTTCAACTAATTGGGGATCATTTTGATCTAAAATTTTATGCAAGGTTTGCAATAAATGCCCAGCAACGCTTTCTTGAGCTGGATTTAAGCTTTCTAATTTATCAGTAAACTTAACAATTGATTCTTTAACTTGATCCGCTGTTGGTACCGGAAAAGTCGAAGGTGGATTAAGTGTGGGGAGCAAAAACTGCTTAAGATCTTCAATAATTAAAAGCTTCTTATCTTGATCTGTTGGAACAAAGCGCATGACAGATAAAACAGATTTAACCTCTGGTAATTTTTCCAGCCTATCTTTTATAATATTATAATCATTCGCATTATCAATAATGGCATCTAATACATAAGGCGTACTTAGAGAATCTGACATTAAATCCATCAAGGTTGAAACAGATTCTGTTTTAGGATTTTTTAATTTTAATGGATCTGAATCAAATTTAATATGATAACATAAAACTAGTGCCAAACCTAAAATCACAACGGCAATAGTAATAATTGTTTTACGGTTATTAATTAAAAATTGATTAAAATTGGCAAGCCAAGGTAAATCTATTGATTTTTTTTCCATACCTGGTTTCAGTAAAAAAATTAAAGCTGGTAAAAGTGTCACATTCAATAAAACCGCAATAAACATACTGCTTCCTGCAATAAAACCTAGTTCAGAAACACCAACATAACTTGTTGGTAAAAATGCATAAAATCCAACTGCAATCGTTATCGCTGCTAAAAATAAAGATCGGCCAATTGTTTTTGCTGTAACATCTAAAGCCGGGATTAAGTCTTGATGAATATGTCGTTGTTCACGATAGCGTAAAACAAATTGAATACTAAAATCGACAGCAATTCCTACAAAAAGAACAAAACAGGCGACAGAAATTAAATTAAGTGAACCTATGGTTAAAGCCGCAAAAAATGCTGTAAGAATTAACCCCACAATTAAGGTAATCATAGTTGCTAAAACTAATTTCCATGATCGCATCGCAAGAAAAATAATACATAAAACAAGAAAAGCTGAAACAATACCAGCAATACTCGTACTATCTGCAACAGTTACAAATTCTTCATCAGATAGTGCAACATTACCTGTTAATCTCACTTGAACACCGTGATCCGTTGTTAAGTTAAATTTTTTTACAGTATCACGAATAAATGTTGAAGCTTCCTTACCTGGCGTTAAAGAGTTAAAATTAAGAACAGGTTGGACAAGAATCAAACGTCGTAATTCTTCGGGTTTAGGGGCACGTCCCATAAGTAAACTTTGCCAAGATACAGGTTTATAATTACCCATTTCATATTGATGAAGAGCTTCATAAATTGCAGCGAAAGGTCTTTGAAAATCGTCTAATTTTGCAGCTCCTTGCACAACACCTTCTAAGGCAAAAGTGAAAGCATCCATTAGCCCTTTTAAGCTTGGGTCTTTAGCTAACACACCTAAAAGAGGTTGAGATTGAATTAATTCTTGCGCTACATTATTTAATTCTTCTTCTTTAAGAAAAAGAAACCCATTTTTTTTGAAAAAATCTTCCCCACCCATCAAATGAACATTTTTAAAAAGATCTGGATTAGAATGCATCTTTTCTGTAAGTAGAACTGCAGCATCATTTGATAATTCGGGTGTTTTTCCATCAACCACAATAAGTAAAGTATTGCTTAACTGCGGGAATAAAGTTTCAAATCTTGCTTTATTTTTACGCCATGGAATTTCAGGAGAAAAAAGTTTAGTTGTATCTGTATTCATTGATAAATGATGCTGAGTATATAAAATACCTATGCAACAAAGAAACAAATAACCAGCAAGAATTATAAAAGCAAATTTTCGGCTAAATCGAACTAATTTTTCAACAAATAACGCTATCATGAATTACAAATTATTTAATCCTTATTATCATTAATATCTTTACCTTGAGCGATATCATCTATTCGTTGATCCAATGCTTTTAAAAAATTATCCACCCCTTTAGTTCTAATAACTGATGTATACTCGGCACGCTTTGTAGCCATTTCACTAATAGCACCACCTAAAAAAACATCAATAACTTTTAATCCATTTGTGTTATCACGCATAAGGTAATTAAGAAAAACTGGATCTTTATTAGGGTTAGAAAATGTTAGCTGAGAAACAACCCAAAAAGTTCCCTCTTCTGGACCTGCTTGTTGTTCTAAAATTTCAAATTTTTGATCCTTATATTTTTTAAACCTACTGGCATAAATAGCGACAGACATTTTTGCAAAACTATCTAGAAGATGTTTTTGATTTTCATTTGACATTTCTCCCCAATAATGACCCACAGAAACTTGGGCCATATGATCCAAATCAAAAGTACTACGTACAACAGGATCTAATTTTTCTCTTCGCTGTTCAAATGTTTCCTCTTTGCCTTTTTTCATTGCCTCAATAAGGTATTCATGTAATTTATTAATTATTGCATTCGCATCATCACGTTGCTTAAAAGTGGTCGTATTATCTGCGATTTGTTTAAAACCAAATGTAGGGGGAAATGCATAAACAAAATTTGGATAATTCCATATTAATAATGGAATTAAAAACCAAATATAAAATTTATATTTATAAAAAAGTACAGACCGCATAATTAATCTTTCTATTAAGTCTACAAAATAAAAGACCTATTTAAAAAATAAGATCTTTCTAAACAAGGTTTTTATTTTATTCAATAAGGCTAAGTTCGCATAAATATATATAATAATCAAGGTTTTGTGCCAAATTATTAGACAAATCTACTTTGTTCAATAACAGCTTTAATAAAAGAAGTAAATAAGGGATGAGGTGAAAAAGGTTGAGATTTCAATTCAGGATGAAATTGTACCCCAATAAACCAAGGATGATTACGTAATTCAATAATTTCGGGTAATTGACCATTTGGAGAAAGCCCAGAAAAAACCATACCATTTTTTTCCATTTCTTCTTTATAATAAATATTAACTTCATAACGATGCCTGTGTCTCTCGGAAATTTTTTGAGCACCATAAATTTTTTCAATATGACTGCCTGAAAGTAAGTCACAATCATAACTACCTAATCGCATTGATCCACCTTTGTCAAAATTTTCATTTCTTACTTCAAGAACATTTCCGCGCATCCACTCTGTTAACAAACCAACTACTGGGTTTTGACAAACCCCAAATTCTGTTGAACCTGCATCTTCTACTTTAACAACATGACGTGCAAATTCAATAACGGCCATTTGCATACCAAAACATATACCTAAATAAGGTATTTTCTTTTCTCTTGCATAACGAACCGTTTTAATCATTCCCTCAGTTCCACGTTCTCCAAACCCACCTGGGACAATAATACCTTGAACATTCGATAAAAGATGGCTGATGTCATCACAAGACTGTAAATGTTCACTTTCAATCCAGGTAATTTTAGGTACAACTTTATTAGCAATACCCCCATGAATAACAGCTTCTATCAATGATTTATAAGAATCCAAAAAAGCCGTATATTTTCCAACAATAGCAATAGAAACTTCTTCTTCTGGATTTTTTAAACGATCAACAATATTATGCCATAATTTTAAATTGACCTGCGTATTCATATTAATATTAAAATGTTTGTAAACTTCGCGATCAAAACCTTGTTGATGGTACGTTAAAGGTACTTGATAAACTGTTTCTACATCTATTGCTTGAATCACAGCTTCTGGTCTTAAATTACAGAATAAAGCAATTTTACGCCTTGCATCTGCTGATATTTCTCGATCACTACGGCATAAAAGAATATCAGGCTGTATCCCAAGAGCCAATAACTCTTTTACTGAATGCTGTGTGGGTTTGGTTTTCAATTCGCCTGCAGATGAAATCCAAGGTAAAAGAGTCAAATGAACAAAAAGTACCGACTCACGCCCCAATTCATTACCCAATTGCCGGATTGCTTCAAGAAAAGGTAGACTTTCTATATCTCCTACTGTTCCACCAATTTCACAAAGAACAAAATCTTCATCATTAAGATCAGCCTTAATAAAATCTTTGATAGCATCGGTCACATGAGGAATCACCTGGACTGTTGCCCCTAGATAATCTCCACGTCGCTCTTTGGCAATAACTGTTGAGTAAATACGTCCACTTGTTAAACTATCGCTTTGCCTTGAAGCTATTCCAGTAAAACGTTCATAATGACCTAAATCTAAATCTGTTTCAGCCCCATCATTAGTTACATAAACCTCTCCATGTTGGTAAGGGCTCATTGTTCCAGGATCGACATTTAAATAAGGATCCAATTTACGTAATCTTACTTTAAAATTATGAGCTTGTAATAAAGCTCCCAAAGCAGCTGTTGCGATACCTTTTCCTAAAGATGAAACAACACCACCTGTAATGAAAATAAATCTAGTCAAAGTTTTTTCACAATTAATATTATTGTCCAACAGGAACTGTAGGTAAATTATCTTTTTGTTCTGCAGGTAAAGAATTATTAGGTGAAGATGAGCTAGAAGATTTTTCAAGCTGATCAAAAGGTGATGTTATATCTTTTTGGTTAGAAACAATAACTAAAGCTATACTGGTTAAGAAAAAACAAGCTGCTAAAATAGCTGTTACCCTTGTTAAAAAATTAGCGGCACTCCGCCCTGTCATAAAACCAGACATACCACTACCACCACCAATTCCAAGTCCACCACCTTCATTTTTTTGAATGAGAATAACCGCAACCATGATAATAGCTACAATAAGATGTAATGTTAATATAATTTTTTCCATAATAACCTTTGCTTAATTGAAATAGTGCTAGAGAAGGTTTACCATCAAACATATTTTTAGCATACAAAAATATGTTCTTGAAACAATATGATTATTTATCATAACAAGCTTCTATTATTTGTAAAAAGATTTTTGCATTTAAACTTGCACCACCAACTAAAAGCCCACCAACATTTTTAATATCAAAAATTTGTTTTGCATTATTGGGTTGTACCGATCCCCCATAAAGGATCCTATTTTGGTGGTGTTTGCCAATTCTTATAGCGATCAACGATTCAATATAATCATGAACCATTTGAATATCATCTAATGTTGGAATTTTGCCTGTTCCAATTGCCCAAACCGGTTCATAAGCGATTACTAAATTTTTTATTTGATTTGTATCGGAGGGAATAGACTGTTCTAATTGATTTTGTAAAACTGATAGAGTTTTGCCCTCATCTTTTTCTTTTTTTGTTTCACCAATACATAAGATAACTTTTAATCCTGCTTTAAGAGCTGTTCGTACTTTAGAACAGATTAGTGTATTAGTTTCAGCAAAATAATAACGTCTTTCAGAATGACCAAGGATGACATAAGAACATCCTATATCTTTAAGCATTAAAGGTGATATCTCACCAGTAAAAGCCCCATATTCTTGATCATGACAATTTTGTGCACCAAGTTTTATAAATTTTTGATGGGATGTTTTTTTATGAATCAAATCATTAAACAAAAAAAGTAAGGTATTGGGTGGGCAAACAACCAAATCACTGGTTAAAAAACCTTCTGGTAAATGGTTAGATAAAAAATTTATCCAGCTTTGCCCTTCACTAAGCAAGCCATTCATTTTCCAATTACCCACAATCAAAGGATTTTTTTCTTCCATTTTACCTTATAATATTTTATGAACGATTATATTGAGACAAAATCAATATGATATTAGATTAACTATATAGAGAAAACAACGTAGATAGTAATTTTTATTTGTAAACGAAACTTATCCTATGCTTAGCACAATTCGAAATAAAACATCTGGATTAATTGCCAAAATTTTATTTTTTATCCTTATTTGTTCTTTTACAATATGGGGTATTGGGGACATTTTTAGACAAGGGGGACGTACCCCTACTTTAATAAAAGTTGGGAAAATTGATATTAATGAGCAAACTTTTCAACAAAAATTCACCCAAACTATTCAGCGTTTACAAAATGCTTTTGGTTCTAATTTATCTACAGCTCAAGCTGTGCAATTGGGAATGGACCAAACTGTGATAGATAATTTAGTCAGCCAAGCTTTATTTGTCCAAAAAACAACCCAAATCGGATTAAATTTGCCTGAAAGTGAAATATTTAACTATATAGGTCAAGAACCTGCTTTTAAAAATGAATTCGGTCAATTTAGTAGACTTAAAATGCAAAGTTTGCTTGCCCAAAGTGGGTTAACCGAACAAGATTATTTTAATAATTTGAAACAAAATCTTGTTCAAAACCAACTTATTGATGGATTGACTAGTGGTATTACATCTCCAGAATTTCTTCTTAATATTTTATATCAATACAGGTATGAAAGACGAGTAGCTGAAAGTTTTATTTTAAAACCATCCATGATTACATCTATACCCCAAAGTGATGAACAAACTTTAAAAAGTTTTTATGAAGCTCATAAAAATGCTTACATGGTCCCAGAAAAAAGAAATGCTTTACTAGTTGAAATTACTCCTGATGCTCTGGTGGAGCAAATCAATCCATCTGATGCTGAACTTCAGGAAGAATACGATGTAAGACAAAGGGATTTTTTTACACCTGAAACCAGAACTGTGGAACAAATTGTTTTCAAAAATCAAGAAGAAGCTGCCAAAGCATTTAGTGATTTAAAAAAAGGTATAAAATTTGAACAAATTGCTAAAAACCAAAATTTAGATATCATTAACCTTGGCAAAATTACTAGAGATGCTCCTCCCCCTGGATTTAATCCCAATTTAATGGAAAAAACCTTTGCTACAAACATAAATAAGGGTGATTTTGTTGAGCCTACCCAGGGTCTTGTTGGATGGCATATTTTACATGTAACCCAAATAGATCCTGCTCAAACAATTACTTTTGACAAAGCTAAACCCAATCTTATTGAATCTGTAAAACAACGTTTGGCTGCAGAAAAAATTGCCGATTTGATCAACCAATATGAAGATGCCAAAGCCTCTGGGTTAGATATGACAGAAGCTGCTGAAAAAATAGGATTTAAAGCACAAAAACTTAGTGAAATTGAGAAAACAAATCCATCATCTAAAGCATCACTTGATTCTGCTGTAGTTGATCTAATATTTTCAACAGATATTGGTCAGGATTCTAATTTAGTATCAAGAAAAGATGGGGGTTATTTTGCTGTTGCGGTAACAGAAATTATTGAATCAAAACCTTTAACTTTTGATCAAGCACGGTCAACTGTTCTGAAAGATTGGCAGGAAGGTGAACAAATCAAAGCTTTAGACAAACTTGGCAAAGATTATGTAGAAAAAATTAACCAAGGTGTAGATATTAAAAAACTTGCACAAAATATAAACGTTGATGTTAAAAGATCCCAACCTTTTTTCCGGGATAGTGCAGATTTACCCAATAATATTCCAAGCGCTCTTGCAACAAGGATCTTTGATCTCAAACCAAATCAAGCTCTATCTTTTCCTGATGGTAAAAATATAATTATAGCGCAACTTAAAGAAATCCAACCTATCGATTTGAAAACTGATCAAGAATTATACAAAAAATTTTCACAAACAATAACAGAAGATTATAAATCAATAGTTATGGATTTATTTAAGGAATCTTTAAAGAAGGAATTTCCCATACATATTAATGAAACAAGGTTAAAAGAAATTTTATCTCAGCAGCCTTAATTATTTGGTGCACTAATTGGGATTTATTATATATCAGTAATCTAAATTTTTTATATGAAATCTTTTACTCATATCAACAAAGATCATCAAATTCAAATGGTTAATGTTTCAAAAAAAATGGCAACCAAACGTATTGCTATTGCCCAATGTATTATTTTAATGACAAAACAAACCTTGCAATTAATTCAAAATAATAAAATCGCCAAAGGTGAGGTTTTAACAACTGCTAAATTAGCTGGCATTATGGCCGCAAAAAAGACATCAGATTTAATTCCATTATGTCATCCTCTTATGATCAACCACATTGAAATTGACTATCAATTCGACACCAAACATTCTCATCTTCTTATTACAAGCAAGTGTGAAACCCATGGCCCAACGGGGGTTGAGATGGAAGCATTAACCAGCGTTACCATATGCGCTCTTACTATCTATGATATGTGTAAAGCTGTTGAAAAATCGATGTCCATAAGCAATGTTCAATTGATTTATAAATCAGGTGGTAAATCTGGTATTTACAAGGCAAAAAATTGATATCTGTTGAAGACGCCTTAATAAAAATCATACATAATTTAGTCTCTACTAACCTTGAATATTTGTCTCTAGATCTTTGTCTTGATCGCATATTAGGTGAAGATATTAAATCTTCATTTGATAATCCCATTTCTCCTATTTCTGCTATGGATGGATATGCCATACATTTAAATGGAACAGAATCTTTACCTTTAAATTTTCATGTAATTGGTGAAATAGCCGCAGGTCAATCTTTTGATCGTATTCTTTTACCGGGTGAAGCTGTGCGCATTTTTACCGGGGGTCATCTCCCTTTAGGCGCAAATAGTATTATCATACAAGAAAATGTAATTTTTAATAATAATTCTATCAGAGTTCAACAAGGTTCTTTAAAAATTGGCCAACATGTTCGTCAGCAAGGAATAGATTTTAAGGAAAATCAAATTCTTGTAAGTAAAGGTGTTAAACTAACCTCACGTCATCTAGCTTTATTAGCTGCTGCAGGTTATAACCAACTACCTATCAAATGCAAACCTTATATAGGTATTTTATGTACAGGTAATGAAATTGTATTACCAGGATTACCCAAAACAAAAGAACAGATTTATAGCAGTAATCATATTTCTCTTGCTCATCTTGTTAGTATTTTTGGTGGTATTCCTATTCAATTGGGTATTGTAGAAGATAATGAAAAGCAAATTATATCACGATTAATCCATATAGAAAAACTAGATATGTTAGTTGTATCAGGAGGCATGTCGGTTGGCGCTTATGATCTAACTAAATCAGCTTTTAAGCAAAATGGGTTTGATCTGGATTTTTGGAAAATCGCTATGCGGCCTGGCAAACCCTTAATGTTTGGACATTACAAAAATATACCTGTTTTAGGATTGCCAGGTAATCCGGTTTCCACTTTTATTGGTGCATTTATCTTTTTAAAAAAAGCAATATATACATTATTGGGCCAAACCACACCCCTTTGTCATACTATCTTACAAGCATACCTTGTAGGTAACTTACCTGCTAATGATCAACGCCAAGATTATTTAAGAGCTCACATGAAAATTTTAAAAAATCTTGAAAAGCCTGGGTTATGGGTAGAACCTTTTATATTACAAGATAGCTCTGTTCTATCAAACCTAGCTGAAGCAAATGCTTTAATTGTTCGCACACCTTTTGCCCCGGCCTTAACCCACGGTTCTATAGTCGAGACACTCATTATTGAAAATCATGGGTTTTAATATTAAAATTGCTTGACGAATTTTTTGAACTAAACTAGAACTATAATCAATTTATTTCTTAATAATTGAAAGAAAATTGTATGTTAACACGTAAACAACATCAATTATTGCTTTATCTACAAAATTATCTGGATACGCAAGGTATATGCCCTTCTTTTGATGAAATGAAAGAAGCTCTTTCATTAAAATCTAAATCAGGTGTTCACAGATTAATTAGTGGATTAACAGAGCGTGGCTTTATTAATCGATTACCTAATCGAGCACGCGCTATCGAGGTTATTAGACATCTTGATGATACAACCGGAGCACCTACCGCAGCACCCACTCCAAAACCTATTATACCACCCCGTGTTACGAGGAGCAT
>JAIBAD010000046.1 GCA_019695395.1 Alphaproteobacteria bacterium | reverse complement strand
CTCATCCATTGCATCATGAGAGATATGGTCATTAACCCTGCAATAAAAGAAAAAATAATACCATAAACGGCATATTCTAAAATTTCAAAATTTTGCGCGCGATAAAATTGTAACCCCTTATAAATACCAGAAGCCATGATGATTGGGATGGATAATAAAAAAGAAAATTTTGCAGCTTCTGTCCGTTCATAATTTAATAATCTTGCCATACTTATGGTAATACCCAAACGGCTTACACCTGGTAAAAAGGCAAAAGCTTGGGCAAATCCAATAATAAGAGCATGACCAATTGTAAGATGTTCAAATTTTCTGATGGTTAACCCCATTTTATCACAAAGATATAAAAGAATACCAAATCCTATAAGAGCCCATCCTATCAAAGATAAATCATAAATAAATTCTTGGGCATATTGATCAATAAGATATCCGGCGATTAAAGCTGGAGGTGTGGCTAATAAAAGAATAGCTATTAAGGTTCCACCATAATCAATTTGGCCTATCGTAAGTCTTAAAGTGCCGATTAACATGCTTTTTACATCATCCCAAAAATACACAATGATAGCTATCATTGTGCCAATATGAAAAGCGACATTCATACCTAATCCCTGATTACACCATCCTGTTAAGGCAGGTATAAGTGTAAGATGGGCAGAAGAACTGACAGGGATAAATTCTGTTAATCCTTGCACGAGGGCCAAAGTTAAAATTTGATAGACTTCCAAATAAGACCCCCTTGGGTGTTGGATTTAATTTAATAAATAATAATAAATTTAGATTAGATTTAATAAACTATCAGTTTTTATTTTTAGCAATACAAAAATTACATTAATTTTCTGTATTTGAGGGAAGATTAATGTCTAATTTTTCAATATTACGTTGGGCAAGCTCCCCTGTAGGTGTATCTTTAGCTAGTTTAAGAACCTCTATCCAATCTTGCCTTGCTCCTTCATTATCTTGAGAGAGACGTTTTAATATTCCTCGTTCTAAGAGGGCTTCAGGATAATGAGAATTAATAAGTAAAGCCTGATTGATATCTTTTTTTGCATCATCTAATTGATCTAGAATCCTGTAAACAGTACCGCGATAAACAAGGGCTTCAATTTTTTGGGGTGATAAAGTTAAAGCTTGATTAAAATCTGCTAATGCTTCCTGGTATTTTCCTGATTCAACAAGAATCACACCACGGTCAATAAAAAGATCAATATTTTGGGGGTCCAGATTAAGAGCACGACTTTGAAGAAGATAAGCAAAATCAAGACGATCAGCTTGATACCAAGCCTGCGCTGCTTGACCTAAAAGTTCTGCGGCCAAACTTTCTTCCCCTTTATTAATTAATGTTGCTGCTTTTTCTAAGCGCAAGGCAGCTTCAGGAAATTTATTTAATTGAATAAGAGCAATTGCAATGCAATGTTCAGCAGGTGCCCCACCTCCCTCTTTGGACCAAGCTAATGCAGATTCAAAGCCTTCTTCGGGTTTGCGTCGTGCCAAGGTCATACATGCATTATATTCTTGTGCTTGTCTAAATTCTAAATTAGGGTTGTTAAAAGATGCGGCATAAGAGAAATGACAATAAAAATGCACAAGAAAATAAAGTAAATATAATTTTTTGCAATAATATAAAAATTTATATAAATGCTTCATAGCAATCATGGAAAAATTATTTCAACCACGTCAGTTATTATGTTTGGGTTTTGGGTATACAGCACGTGCTTTTTATCATTATTTACAAAAATATAATATAAGAATTATAGCAAGTTATCGGACGAAAGATAAACAAGAATTTGATAATAATCAAAATTTGGTACCTTTTCAGTTTGATTTTAATTCAAATGAAAAAATTCCAGAAAAATTACTAGAAGATGTTGATTCAATTTTAATTTCTATTCCCCCCACAGATGAAGGGGATCTTGTTATATCTAAACATCGAGAATGGTTATTAAAAATATCTTCACGTGTAAAATGGATTGGTTATTTATCAGCGACAAGTGTTTATGGGGATTGGCAAGGGAAATGGGTAGATGAGAAGAGTAATCTTTTAGCCCAAACTGAACGAGGGAAAAGGCGGATAAAAGCAGAAAAATCTTGGATGGATTTGTGGCAAAATTTTAATTTACCTATTCATATATTTAGACTAGCAGGTATTTATGGACCAGGCCGAAATGTGTTAGAAGATTTGGTTGCTCAGAAAGCACGCCATATTATTAAACCTGGTCAAGTGTTTAATCGCATATATATAGACGATTTAATTAAAATATTAAGCTTATCTTTAGCGTATCCGACACCTGGAAAAATTTATAATATTTGTGATGATTTACCCTGTTTTAATGAAGATATCTTAAATTTTGCGACCAACCTTTTGACTTGTTCTTATCCTTTAACAACAGATCTTAATGATCCCAATCTTACCCCGATGATAAAAAGTTTTTATGTTGATAATAAACGCATTTCAAATCATAAAATGAAGGTTGAATTTGGTGTCCAATTAGACCAACCTACCTATAAACAAGGATTAATTACTCTTTATAATACGAATAAAAATTATTTTTCAAAACACTAAAGATAATTCTATATTTCTTTAAGAAAAGAATTTAAAAGAATAATTTGGTTTTTTATTAAAAAACGGTTTGCTATGATAAAGCGATCATTTTATTGATTTTAATAAAGTTGTTATTATTGTTGTAGACGTGATTGTAGATAACGAGGAAAAAAATGGTTTTTGATAAAAATGTTAATTTGGATTCATATAAATTAAATGAATCACTTAAACCATGGCCTTCTTATCACAAAAAACCCGTTGTTTTACAAATATTGTCAGAAGCATCTTTATCAAGTTCATCAAGAGCTGCCATTGATATAGCCGCTGCAGTCCATAAAGCGGGCGGATTTTCTTTTGTTGCATCGTCAGGTGGGCCGCTTGTAGGTGATATTGTAAGATCAGGGGCAAAGCATATTGAATTGCCTCTTAATCGTAAAAATCCAATCACGATGCGGTTTAATGTTATGCGGCTTTTAATGCTTATTTGGCGATATAAAATTAATATTATTCATTTGCATCACAGAGAACCAGCCCCCTCAGTTTTAAAAGCTATCAAACGTGCTGAATGTCATTTGATCACAACCTTCCAAGATTTATATGATAGAAATGGAGGGCTTCGGAAAAATTATTATGAAATTATGACAAAAGGCGACAAAATTATTGCTGTATCTGATTTTATGGCGGATGTTATTCGTGATAATTATTCTGTACCAGAAGATAAAATAAGAGTGATTCATCAAGGGGTAGATCTTTTACGTTTTGATCCAGAACGTGTTGGGGCAGAACGTTTAATTCAATTATCAAGCCAATGGCGATTGCCAGATGGGGTGCCTATTGTTTTGATGCCTACAAAGCTTTTGCGTTGGAAGGGTCATGAGCAAATGATTCAAGCTATGGCCCGATTGCGTAAGCTTGACTTTTTTTGTCTTATGATTGGGTACAATGAAAAAAGTCATAATTATTATGCAGAATTAGAAGCTTTGATCCAACAACATGGGCTAAGCGATAAGGTTTATATCTATAATGAATGTAAAGATATGCCCGCAGCTTATATGTTGTCAGATGTGGTGGTTTGTCCATCAATTAAGCCAGAGCCCTTTGGCTGTATCATTTCTGAAGCCCAAGCCATGGGAAGACCGGTGGTTGCAGCCGATCATGGGGGGGTTCGTGAACAAGCACAATTTGGAAGAATGGTATGGTTGGTTCCACCCAATAACCCAGGTATGTTAGCCGATGCTATTGCTCAAGCTCTTCATCTTTCTGTGAATGAACGTAAAGTATTAGCGCGGGAAGCTATTGCCAATGTTCATGCACGATTTTCCAAAGAACTTATGTGTGAAAAAACGCTTCAAGTTTATTGGGAAATATTGCGAAGCGATCTTGGGTCGTAAAAAATTATTTTAAATTTCTAGGTCTCATAGGAAACAGCTTGTGCACTTGAAAAAGTAGTAGGTAGGCCAATTCTTACCATAATGTCTTTGTCCTATTTCGTCATTTATTTTTATCACTCAGACCAATTAAATGAAAAATGGCAACTTTGATACAAACATAATGATGCCGGTTTGTCGATTGCTGATTATTTTCAAAAACTATAAATATTATTATTTTCTAAGGGTTTAATTTAATACTTAACTTTTAAATTAATTAATAAAATCTCTTTTTAGAGAGATCATTTCAATAATTTAAAAAATAAGACTAGACAAACCTTTCAAAATGTGATAGGAATAAGCCTATAATATTAACAATCCTATAAATTCAATTAATTTTAGAAAGGATTATCATGTCTGGTAGCTTTGAAAATATTCCTTATGATCCAATTATAGGACAAAAAATTTGTATAAAAATTACGCAGGGATATGGGTTAGAAAATTTAGGGGATGAATTTCCAAATTTAGATCAAATAATGATATGGCTTTGTGACCAAGAAGAATTTTTTGCAAAATATCAAAGAGCTAAACATTTATATTCAGATATTTTAACGGATCGTGCCAATGATATTGTAAAAAATGCTTATAATTTATTAGAAAATCCTAATTCTACTTTAACAATTTCACAAAGATTGGCTTATAGTCGTATGGTACTTGCGACAACAAAATGGATGGTCAATCACTATGCACACCCTTTGAATCCTAAAACGATTCAACCTTCCCCAACTCAAGCAAAAAGACTACAAAAGATTAAAAATTGGGTTAATCCTCGAGGCAATAATTTTGTTAAAGATAAACAATATAATCAAATAAATGCATATGAAAAAAATATGTCTAAAGAACCAACACATTCTCCTTTCTAAGAGACGGCTATAAATTTAGGGTTTGTATAAATTATTATCTTAAAACCTGGTATAAATATGATTAAGCTTTGATGATAAGATCAGCTAATAGAAATAGTTCAAGTGATCATTATGGTAATTATATACTAACCAAAAAAATGGTAGATAATGAAGGTTACATCAATGGTTTTTGTGTTATTTATTTCGACTCGGGAAGAGGTTGGGGATTATCGCTTAAGGAACGTAACCAACCAATAATATTAACGCGGTCTTCGGTTTTTTTAAATCCTGGAAAACTCATTTTAGTGCCTGGTGCATAATCTTTTGGGGATGCTAAAAAAATATTTAACTCTTCATAATTCCAAGGTTTATCAATAGAAGATATAGCTTTACTATAAGGAAAATCGGCAGCATGGCCGTGTTTATTTCCCACAATATTCCAAAGATTAGGCCCAACCTTATTGGGTCCACCTTTTTCAAAACTATGACAGCTTAGGCATTTTTTTGATAAAGCTTCACCGGCTGTTACATCAGCTTTCGCTAATAAAGGACTGATAGGTTCAATTACTTTGGGTGCGGCATCTTTTTGTGCTGTAACTGTTTCTGGCAACTCTATAGCAGGTTTTTCAGTATAATGGGGTTGGACAAGATGTTTGGCTATTTGGCCACTTACCATGGCGATCAAACCACCGGTTAATAAAGCAGCAATGATTTTATTTTTTTCAAAAGATGACATAATATAGCTAAAATCTAACCCAAAACTTTAATTAAAATAATCTTATAATTTTCAAATCATAGCTATAAACTATTTTTAAAACAGTGTGTCACTATGACGCATAATGGCTAATATTTATAAAATAAATATTGGGCTATTTAATTAAAAATAACCCAATATTTCAAGCTTTATGTAATTACAAATTACTTAGCTGGTGCAGAAGCTTTAACAGCGCTAACAATTTGATTGTACGCATCTGCAAAAGCTGCAGCTACAACTTTACCTTCGGCTGTGTTTGTATAGCTACCGGCACCAACGGCACCACCGTAACCACCCCCAAAGCCTGATAATCCACCAAGAATAGACATATCAGATTTGGATGCACTTCCCTCGGCAGCAGCAATTTGAAGACCACTGCGGTTATCTGTAATAGCTAACATAGTTTGGGCTTCTTTGAATTTTAACCCACCTGATAAAGCACCACCAACATAGGGAACAAAGGCAGCAAGCCCACCACCGATACCACCTGCATCTTGATTTGAGAAAATAACATTAGGTGTTAAACTGTAATCTGCAGCTACGATTTGACCGCCACCAAAGTTACTTCCTTGTTTAAGTTGGCCAGAACTCATTAATTGGCGTTCTCTCATGATGTTATTCATGGCTTGTCCACGATCTACAATTTGGAAACAATTACTTTGTTGAACCATTAAACGTAATAAGGGGACAGGTGATTGAAGTCCATATTGAGCAAGGCCTGGTATCTCGTTTTCAACCAAAGCAATTGTTCCCATAGGACGTTGACAATGTTGCAAGGTAGAACTTGCATTACTGCTACCACCAGGACCTGCGGATCCTGTTGTTACGGTCTTTGCACTGCTGCTACCCATTTGCATGTCGGTATTACAGCCACTAAGACTAACTAAACCTGTGAAAATTACGGTTGTTAATAAAATTTTTTTAAACACTGCGTAAAACCTCTTATATTAAATTTATGTTACTGTGAAATTACGATAGAACTTTAACATAATATATTTAAGATTAATTGTGCATTTTCTCTTACAATAGCTAGAAATCCATGGCAAGATAGTTATTCCAATTAATGCTTTTAATAAGTTCTAATTGGATATTTCATATCATATAAATTCTATTTTATAAACAAATTTTAGTAATTATATGTTAACACCGATTACACTTGTTCCTATTGGTATTATTCATTCTTCCAGAAAGAATAGGGAAGATGATCATTGGGATGATGTTGAATCTATAGTAGAACTTGATGCCCAAGTTTTTTCTGAAGAATCTCTCCAAGGATTAAATAATTTCTCACATTTAGAGATTATTTTTTTTATGCACCAAGTTGCTGATCAAACGATTGAAACAAAGGCACGACACCCGAGAGATAGATTAGATTTGCCCAAAATAGGTATTTTTGCCCAACGGGCTAAACATAGACCCAATAAACTTGGACTTTCATGTTGTAAATTGATTTCTATTGAGAAAACAAATATCATTGTCCAAGGATTAGATGCGCTCGATCAAACCCCACTTCTTGATATTAAACCCTATGTTCAAGAATTTGGTCCCCGGGGTGATGTTTATCAACCTAATTGGATGACAGAAATTATGAAGGTTTATTATTAGAATAGTATGTTTTTAAAAAAATTTATATTTTTTATTATAGGGATTAATTTCATATTCCCCTCTGCTTTGGCAGAAGATATGTCATTTGCTTTTAAAGAAAACATTACCTTATTTTATAAGGTAAAACGTAATAATGAAGAAGTGGGATATTATAAAATGGCTTTTAGTCAGGAACAACAAAAGCAAATTGTTTCAATTGAAGCTGAGGTTATTGTAAAATGGTTAGGGGTTGCGTTCTATCGATTTGAACATCAAGCGCGAGAAGAATGGAAAGATGGAAAATTAATTTTATTAGACGCAACAACAAATGATAATGGTAAAGATCGTGAAGTCAAAGCCACACAAATAGAAAATAAAATACAACTTATTTATAATGAAAAAGATCCTCAATATTTGGATGAAACACTTATTCCATCAAGTTTATGGAACATAAATTTAGTTAACCAAGATTCTATTTTAGATACGGTAAGAGGAAAAATAAGAAAGATTAAAGTCATTAATCATGGGGCAGAAAATTTATTAATAGGATCACATAAAATAGAAACTAACCACTATGAATTAACCGGTGAATTTAATCGTAACATATGGTACGATCATAACAAAAATATAGTTAAAGTTTTGGCTTATTTTAAAGATGGATCATTGATTGAAATAGAGCGTCAATTTATATCATGATTTTTTCAATAGTTTAATCAATAGATATAAGAGTTTGTAATGGGGAATTTATTGTGAAAAATAATATAAAAGCTGTATGGGTATTTATTTTCTTCTTAATTAATATGTCAACCCATGCTGAAGAAATAAAACTAGGTGTAGAGCAACAAAAGACTCTCTTTTTAACTATTTATAATGATGATTTAGCTTTGATCAAAGATCAAAGAGAAATCCAATTCCAAAGTGGCATTAATGATCTTGCCTTTATTGATGTAAGCTCTTTGATAAAACCAGAAACAGCGTCCCTTTATGCCCTTAATGATCCAACATTTTCTGTGATAGAACAAAATTTTAATTTTGATTTATTAACACCCCAAAATCTTCTTCAAAAGTCAATTGGCAGCAAAGTTAAAGTGATACCACCTTTATCCCAACCCCGAACAGATAAAGTTGAAGATGCAGAAATTTTAAATGTGGCAGAAGGGAATGCTATTCTTAAAATAGGTAATCGTATTGAAATAGTGACGCCAGAGCGTATTATTTATTCATCTCTTCCACCTTATTTAAGACCAAAACCAACCTTAGTTTTAAAAGTAAAAACCGAAAAAACAAATTCCGGGTCGATAGAATTAAGTTACTTAACCAGGGGATTTTCATGGCGTGCTGATTATGTGGCGCTTCTTAATCAAGATGAAAATAAACTTGATCTTAAAGGATATGTGACCTTAATCAACCAAACAGATAATGTGTATCAAAATGCCCATATTCAACTAGTGGCTGGTACAGTTAATCAAGTTTATGAAGGTGGGGGGGCTAGAGAAAAAATGGATATGGTAAGACAGCCCATGGCGATGGCAGCGGTTGCACCGCTACCCGCCTCGCAATCTTTTTTTGATTATCATATTTACACTTTAGATACACCCATAACACTTTTGCAAAACCAAACTAAACAAGTGGCGTTATTATCAGTTTCAAATGTCAAAGCCCTTAAAGAATATAAATTTGCAGATTTAACGCAAAATTATGTTTTAATGAAACAGGCTGACGAATCTGAACAAATTCATCCCGTGGTTAATTTAACAATGGACAATAAAAAAGAAGCGGGCTTAGGCTTGCCTTTACCCAAAGGTATTGTACGTGTTTATAAAAATGATGAAAAAGGCCAAGGAATTTTTTTGGGTGAAGATTCGATAGAGCATATACCAGAATCAAGTTCTGTGAACGTCATGTTGGGACAAGCTTTTGATGTAACTGCAAAACCAAGACAAGTAAGTTTTGAACAAATAGCAAAAAATATTTATGAAAGTGCTTATGAAATTGATATTGAAAATGCAAAAAAACAAAAAATTTTTGTGACCTTTATAGAAAATTTTCCAGGTGAATGGAAAATTGTGCAAACAAATTTTCAAAATGACTCTAAAAATACAAAACAAGCGAAATGGATAGTCCCAGTCGAAGGTCAAAATAAAGCTAAATTAACATTTAAGGTTAGAGTGAAATTACCCGAATAAGCTTAGCCTAAATGATAGGACATAATTTCTTTTTTTATTTTTCCAATAGCTTCGGCTGGATTTAATCCTTTAGGACATGTTTTGGTACAATTCATAATGGTATGACATCTATACAGACGAAAAGGATCTTCCAAATTTTCTAACCGTTCTTTTTTGGCACTGTCACGGCTATCAGCAATCCATCGATAGGCTTGTAAAAGAATAGCAGGCCCAAGATATCGATCCCCATTCCACCAATAGCTGGGGCAAGCGGTTGAACAACAGAAACATAAAATGCATTCCCATAAACCATCAAGCTTTGCTCGTTCTTCAGGAGATTGAATTCTTTCCTCAGATGGAGCAGGGCCATCATTTTTAAGCCAAGGCTCAATCGAGGCATATTGCTTATAGACAGTTGAAAGATCGGGAACTAGATCCTTAATGACATGCATGTGGGGTAGGGGATAAATTTTAATATCTCCTTTTATATCTGAAATATATTTGGTACACGCCAAGGTGTTAGTGCCATCAATATTCATGGCACAAGAACCACAAACCCCTTCACGGCATGAACGACGAAAGGTCAATGTTGAATCAATTTCATTTTTTATTTTGATTAACGCATCTAAAATCATAGGACCACATTCTTTGGTATCAATTTCATAATGATCTATATGGGGGTCTTGATGATCATCTGGATTCCAACGATATATTTTAAAAGTTTTAATGGAATTAGATGACTTTGATGCTTTATATTTTTTTCCTTCTTTAAAATTGGAAGGGATAAGTGATAAAGGTATCATTTTTAAACCTCAATTAAAATTAATAGACCCGCTCTTGCGGAGGAAAAGGTTGAATTTCTTGACTTAAAGAATTTGTATGGACGGGGCGATAATCAATTTTAGTTTGACCATTTTCATCACACCAAAATGCGGTATGTTTTAACCAATCTTTATCATTCCTTTTACTAAAATCTTCACGTGCATGTGCACCTCTGCTTTCTTGGCGATTAGAAGCTGAACAAATGGTGCCAAGGGCTTGAATAAGTAAATTTTGGAATTCTAATCCTTCCATGAGATCACTATTCCAAATTAAAGAGCGATCTTGAACAGATAAATATTTTTGCTGTTCCCATACTTTCTTTAATTTTTCTATGCCGATGGATAAACTTTCACCTGTTCGAAAAACAGCGCAATCACTTTGCATAATTTTTTGCATTTCAAGACGTAATTGGGCTGTTGGCATATGTTCTTTACTATGTCTTAAAGTATCTAATCTAGACAAAGCCAATACTTCAGAAGAAGCCGGTAAAGCTTTGGCAGGTGTATTTGGTTTAATAAGCTCTGCGCAGCGTAGTGCCGCAGCTCTACCAAAAACAACCAAATCTAATAAAGAATTGGATCCAAGTCTATTTGCCCCGTGCACTGATACGCATGCAGCCTCCCCAATTGCCATAAGTCCTGGGACAACAGCATCTGGATTCCCATCACGAATAGTTAAAACCTCCCCTTTATAATTTGTGGGAATACCACCCATATTGTAATGGCATGTAGGAAGAACAGGGATAGGTTCTTTGGTTACATCAACACCTGCGAAAATCCGTGCCGTTTCGGCAATACCTGGCAGTTTTTCATGGATAACTTTGGGATCTAAATGTTCAAGATGAAGATGAATATGATCTTGATGAGAACCAACCCCGCGTTTTTCACGAATTTCGATTGTCATAGCACGACTTACAACATCTCGGGATGCTAAATCTTTAGCTGAAGGCGCATAGCGTTCCATAAAACGTTCACCTTGATTATTCGTTAAATAGCCACCTTCTCCTCGGGCACCTTCGGTAATAAGACATCCAGATCCATAAATGCCTGTGGGATGGAATTGAATAAACTCCATATCTTGAAGCGGTAATCCCGCGCGCAATACCATAGCATTACCGTCACCTGTACATGTATGGGCAGATGTGCATGAAAAATATACTCTCCCATACCCTCCGGTTGCTAAAATAGTCATGTGGGATCTGAAACGATGAATAGTTCCATTTGTCAAATCCCATGTCACAATTCCACGACATTCGTTTTCGCCATCCATAATTAAATCAAGGGCAAAATGTTCGATAAAAAACTCGGCCCTATTTTTAAGGGCTTGTTGATAAAGTGTATGCAAAATGGCATGTCCTGTGCGATCTGCAGCGGCACAGGTACGTTGGGCAATGCCTTTACCAAAATGGGTTGTCATGCCCCCAAAGGGTCTTTGGTAAATCTTTCCTTCGTCCGTGCGGGTAAAGGGTACCCCATAATGTTCAAGTTCAATAATAGAAGGTGCAGCTTCTCTAACCATATATTCGATCGCATCTTGGTCTCCGAGCCAATCTGACCCTTTAACAGTATCATACATATGCCAATACCAATTATCTTCCCCCATATTCCCAAGGGCGGCACTTATACCACCTTGGGCTGCAACAGTATGGCTTCGTGTTGGAAAAACCTTGGTAATGCATGCTGTTTTCAATCCTTTTTCTGCAAGCCCTAATGTGGCTCTAAGGCCGGCACCCCCAGCACCAACCACAATAACATCATAAGTGTGGTCAATAATGGGATAAGCGATATTTCCAATTGTAAAAGTAGAATTTGGATTTTTTGAAACTGTACTCAATGGGGGTCTCCCAATATAATAAATAATAAAGTTAAGCAACTAAATCCGGCTAAGAATATGCATAAAAATTTATTAATAAGAAGCAAAACAATTTTAGGGGTTGAATGATGCACATAATCTTCAATTATTGTATTAAGTCCTATTTGTGCATGCCAAAATATTGAAATCATCATAGCCATCATAAGGAACGCAGACAAAGGGGATGAAAGCCATGAAATTACTTCTTGGTAACTTTGATTAAAATGGGTCAAAAGGCTGGTTATAAACCATAAAGAAAGGGGGATTAGAACGAGTGCTGTTAGACGTTGTATCCACCAATGATCAAACCCACCTTTAAAATTATCAGATTTTTTAATAGAAAAATTTTTGCTCATGGAAATGATCTAACTTTATTTTTGATGATTAAAAGATACAAATTAAAAATACTTTAATATATGTCCCCACATAAGGCAGGTTATAACAATTGATAAAAATAAAGTGATATAACCGCTATAATATATATGGGTTAAATGATATCCTTTTCCAAAATCCCAAAAGAGATGCCGGATACCATTAACTAAATGATAAAAAAAAGCAAATGTCCAAAAGAATAAGAGAAGTTTAACAATCCATAATTGAAAAATTGATTGCATTTGTATGTAAGATTGAGCTCCTGCTGCAAGTGACCAAATCCAATAAACAAATATTAAAGATCCCACAGATAAGAAAATCCCACTTAGTCGATGAAAGATAGAAAATAAGGAGGTTAATTGAATACGATAAATTGTTAAATGGGGGGAAAGTGGCTGTGCGGTTGATTTAGGTGGCTTAAGCATTTTT
>JAIBAD010000045.1 GCA_019695395.1 Alphaproteobacteria bacterium | reverse complement strand
TAATTTTGACACCTGAAAATACTTGCTTAGTAGAAAAAGATTTTGCTTCAAATAAAATAATCAATAATTATTACGAATCTGAGCATCCAGCTTTAAAAAAATTTACATCATTAGCTCATCAATTATCTATATATTTATTAATTGGTTCTTTAAGTATTAAGATTGACGAACAATATTCTGTTAACCGCTCATATCTTATAAATCCACATGGAAATATTGTTACTTTCTATGATAAAATTCATTTATTTGATGTCAATTTACAAGATCATGGTGTTTATAAAGAATCCAATTTTTATGCCCCTGGTGATTGTGCTGTTGTTGCTAACCTTCCCTGGGGCAAAATAGGGTTAACTATTTGTTATGATTTACGTTTCCCGCATTTATATCGTTATCTTGCACAAAAAAAAGCAGATTTTATTGCTATTCCTTCGTCTTTTACCTATAATACAGGCATGGCACATTGGCATATTTTACAACGTGCCAGAGCAATAGAAACGGGCTCTTTTATTTTTGCGCCAGCCCAGTGTGGTAAAGATTCAAACGGACGTCAAACTTTTGGCCATTCGATGATTATAGATCCATGGGGTAAAGTTTTAGCAGAAGCTTATCAAGAGCCAACAATCATTTATTCTATTGTTGAACCAAACTTTGTGATAGAAGTAAGAAAAAAAATCCCAAGCTTATCAGTTGGACGAAAATTTTATTTTAAAGATAATGAATAGAATATGAAAATAATAAGCTTACTATTATGAAAAGAATGGAATGCGAAAGAAATGATACTGTTTGAACTTAAATGTCATCAAGAACATATATTTGAAAGTTGGTTTAAAGATGGTCATACATATGATCAGCAGGAATCAGCCAAACAAATTTCTTGTCCTTTTTGTGGATCAAATAAAGTTCAGAAAAATTTGATGGCACCTCGTATTAGCCGTAATATAAGGTCTGGTGAATTGTCTCAAATCCCAGAAATTAATACACCACCTACAAAGGTTAAAGAAATTGAACAATCTTTAATTAAATTGCGCCAAGATATAGAAACCAATTGTGATTATGTTGGTCATCAGTTTGCTGAAGAAGCACGTAAGATTCATTTTGAAGAAGTTGAAAATACTAGAGGTATTTATGGTGAGGCAACCTTAGAAGAAGTTAAAGAATTAAATGAAGAGGGAATAGAATTTTTTAAATTGCCGTGGATATCTAAACATAATGCTTAGTAAGAATATTTTATGCTTCTGCAAAAAGAAAATAATTAACCTTTATATCACTACTTAATGACCACATTGTTTGGAATGGATTATATGACATTCCTTTTATTGTTGTAATTGACAGTTTATTTTTTTCTAAAATACGTATAAGTTCTGCAGGGGTTAAAAATTTTTGCCAATCATGAGTCCCTTTAGGTAGCCATTGCAAAATATATTCTGCCCCAATAATTGCATATAAAAAAGATTTAACAGTGCGATTCAATGTACTTAGAGCTAAGCATCCTTTGTTTTCCATTAATTTTACAGTTGTGGATAGAAACAAATCTAAATTAGCAACATGTTCAACTATTTCCATAGCTACAATAACATCAAATTTTTCATTGTTTTTTACAAATTCTTCAACGGATGTTGCATAATAGCGAATAGAAAGTTTGTTATTTTCAGCATGTTGTGTTGCTATAGAAATATTTTTTGGACTTGCATCAATACCTGTTACATATGCACCTAAACGTGTAAGAGGTTCGCATAATAATCCACCACCACAACCAATATCGAGAATCTTTAAATCTTTTAAAGGTTGAGGGTGAGAAGGATCAAGTTTAAATTTATGAATTAATTGATCTCGTAAAAAAGCAATTCTAATAGGATTAATTTTATGTAAAGGTGCAAAACTACCTTTAGGGTCCCACCAAGATTCTGCCATAGATGAAAATTTCTCTACTTCTTCATGGTCAATTGTTCCAGATAAAACTTGGGATTGTCCGTCAAAATGAAAGATTTTTTTTTTCATAAAGAGCTATTAATAAAAGATATTTTGAATTTCAATTACATATTAAATGTTAGATAACTATAAAACAATTTATTTATCTAATTAATTATTAAAGTACATTGCAAACAAACTAAAGCCAAGTAGAATGATTAATAGTAATTTAAAGTATTTCTATTTTAAATATCCTCATTTAACAGGGGTGGATTATGACAACAGGTAGTACAAAACTTAATGAATTATGGGCAAGGGGATGTGATTTTTTAGGGTCAACCTATGCAATTATGGGGGGGGCTATGACATGGGTTTCTGAACGTCATCTTGTTGCTGCTATTTCAAATGCAGGTGGTTTTGGTGTCATTGCATCTGGATCGATGAATCCAGCCCAATTAGATGAAGAAATTAAATCAACCAAAAAACTAACATCACGTTCCTTTGGGGTTAATATAATTATTATGCATCCTCTTTTGGATGATTTAATCAAGGTTTGCCTTAATCATAAAATTAGCCACATAGTTTTAGCTGGGGGTATTCCACAAAAAAGTACTATTTATAATGCGAAACAAGAAAAAGCTAAAGTTATATGTTTTGCCCCTGCTTTGGGTATTGCAAAAAAATTAATCAAATCAGGTGTTGATGGTTTAGTTATTGAAGGTATGGAAGCAGGGGGACATATAGGTCCAGTTTCGACAAGTGTACTTGCCCAGGAAATTTTACCACATATTACAGAAGTTCCTGTATTTGTTGCAGGTGGAATTGGACGCGGTGAAATGATAGCTCATTATCTTGGTATGGGGGCTGCGGGTGTTCAACTTGGAACCCGCTTTGTTTGTGCAACAGAATCTATTGCCCATATAGATTTCAAGAAAGCTTTTATTAAAGCTAATGCACGAGATGCAATCCCATCTGTCCAAGTTGATCCAAGATTTCCAGTTATACCTGTAAGAGCTTTATCAAATAAAGCAACTGAACAATTTATTCTTTTTCAACATACTGTTATTAAACAGTTTAATGAAGGACTATTAGACCAAAAAGAAGCCCAGTTAAAAATAGAACATTTTTGGGCAGGTGCTTTGAGAAAAGCTGTTATTGAAGGTGATATTGAAAACGGTTCAATTATGGCAGGGCAAAGTGTAGGAATGGTTGATTCAATTATGCCAACGAAAGATATTTTGAATGAACTTATTGATCAAGCTATTCATGCTTTAACTAAAGATTATATACATTTAAAATTTTCAAAAGATTTGGAGCAACAAAAGGTTATTAATCAATGATTGAGAAAACTGGGCAAAATATTACCCGGTTAGTATTACGTCATATTCGTGACGTTATGGTTAAGGATTATTCACCTGTTCAACGTTTGCAGCAAATTATTGATATTATTGCTGCACATATGAATGCAGATGTTTGTTCTATTTATATTTTACGTGCAGGTGAAGTTTTAGAGCTTTTTGCAACACATGGATTAAAAAAAGAAGCTGTTAGTAAAACACGTTTAAGAGTAGGGGAGGGATTAGTTGGTGAAATTGCAGCATATACAAAACCTCTTGCTTTAAGGGATGCCCAACATCATCCAAGTTTTGTTTTTCGTCCTGAAACAGGAGAAGAAATATATAATTCTTTTATGGGTGTTCCTATTATCCGGAGTGCTAAAATTTTAGGTGTTTTAGTTACCCAAGATCGTCAGCAGAAACAATATACAGAAGAAGAAATAGAAACTTTAGAGATTATAGCAACAGTTCTGGCAGAGTTAATTATTAATGGAGAACTTATTGATCCCTTAGAGCGTTATGGTGTAGAGGGAACAGCAATGCTTCCCCAGAAGTTGGAAGGTATAGCTCTTAACCAGGGATTAACATTTGGATATGCTGTTTTGTATGAACCTGAAATTGTTTTAAAACAGATGATTAATGATGATCCTGTTAAGGAAACGCAACGACTTTATGATGCAGTTGCAAAAACGCAAACAAGTTTAGATAAATTATTAGAAAGCCAAGATGTTATCATGCATCTTGAATCGCGGGATATTTTAGAAACTTATAAATTAATTATCGCGGATCAGGGTTGGATTTCACGGATTAAAGAAGCGATTGAAACGGGATTGACCGCGGAAGCTGCTATTCAAAAAATAAAAAATGATACAAGGCTAAAAATGCAGCATATCAAAGACCCATATTTAAAAGAGCGATTAACGGATTTAGACGATCTTGCCAACCGGCTTATTTATCAATTAACAGGTCAAAATTATCGCAACACTATAGGGTTAAAAAAAAATCAAGATATTATTCTAATTGCACGCAATATGAGTGCAGTTGAATTAGTAAATTATGACCCTGGCCATTTGAAAGGTCTAATTTTAGAAGAAGGAAGTATTCATTCTCATGTAACAATAGTAGCAAAAGCTTTTAATATTCCCGTCTTGGTTCATGTAGCTGGTATTATGGATCGTGTAACACATGGGGAGACAATAATTTTAGACGCAGATAGTAATCAGGTTTATATACGACCATCAGAAGACATAAAAGAAATTGTTTCTAGAAATATTGAATATAAAGTTAATAAGCAACAAAACTATTTAGCTCTTAAAAACTTACCAGCTATTAGTCAAGATAAAATACCCATTAGTCTTAATATTAATGCGGGTCTTTTGATGGATTTGACTTCTCTTGAAGCAAGTGGTGCAGAAGGGATTGGATTATATAGAACAGAGGTACCTTTTATGATTTATGGTACCTTTCCAGATCTTTCTACTCAAATTGATCTTTATAAAACCGTCTATAATCAAGTTAAGGGCAAACCTGTTTTTTTTCGTACTCTCGATTTGGGGGGAGATAAATTGTTACCTTATTGGAATTCTAAACAAGAGCCTAATCCTGCACTTGGATGGCGAGCAATTAGGATAAGTTTAGATAGACCAGCTATGCTTCGTCAGCAATTAAGAGCTTTACTTGAATCATCAGCTAATGAAGAATTACGAATTATGTTTCCTTTAGTAGCTGAAGTAAGTGAATTTAAAGCAGCCCGTACTATTTTAAATCTTGAAATTGAGAAAGTAAAAAAAAGCGGTAAAAAATTACCCCGTTTTGTAAGGGTTGGGGTTATGCTTGAAGTGCCTTCATTAGTTTGGCAATTGCCGACATTATTACACTTTATAGATTTTTTATCGATTGGGACAAATGATTTACATCAATATCTTTTTGCTACTGATCGTGATAATTCTAAAGTATCTGACCGTTATGATGTTCTTTCGCCTTCTATGTTATCTATGCTATATTATATTGTACAAGAATGTAAGAAAGCTAAAATACCTGTAAGTGTTTGTGGAGAAATGGCCAGTAATCCTTTAGAAGCGATGGTTTTAATAGGTCTTGGTTTTCAAAGTTTATCTATGACAGCTTTAGCAATAGGCGCTGTTAAAACTATGATACGCAGTTTAAATATTGGAGCTTTAAGTTTATTTCTTGATGATATTATTCATTTGTCAGATCATAGTTTACGTTCTAGATTAAAAAATTATGCTTATGATCGATCGATAGAAATCTAATTTTTTCTTTAGATTTGATAAAAATATTAATAAAAACAACCTCGAACACCATTAATTTCTTTTCCAGCTATTTTTTTTGAGGTAATTTTACTTAAATAATTGATTTTAATGCTATAAAGGTTGGTTTAATAATTTTTATTACTATGTTATAAAGCATGGTTTGCTGAAAATAATATTTTACAAATAAATATCAATTGCGATTTAGGTGTTTTTGAGATGGAAGATAATAAAGAACAAGATCAGAAGAATATAACTCCTAGGATTAATAAAGAATCAAAAGATCCTTTATTACATTCTCAAGATATAAAAGTGAGAAGTTTTGTTGGTATTTCGTCCCCGGTACCCGGTAATATGATTGGGTCAGTTTTACGTCAAGCCAGGGAAAATTTGGGACAAAGTCTTTCTGTTGTTTCTCAAGAATTATGTGTTCGTGAGCATTACCTTAGAGCAATTGAAGAAAGCCGGTTTCAAGATTTACCAGCTTCTATTTATGCTTTAGGTTTTGTTAGAAGTTACGCAGAATATTTGGGTTTAGATCCAAATGATGTGGTAAGACGATTCAGACAAGAATCTCAGCAAGGTAGCGTAGGCAACGTAAAGGCAGATCTTAGTTTTCCTGAACCTGAAATTGAACAAAAAGGACCTAGCCGAAAAATTTTTATTATTTGCCTGGCTTTAATTATAGGTGGTTATTTAGTATGGCATTTTTGGTTTGATAATTCAGGTACTGCTGTTGTTGAAAAAATTGAACAAGTTCCAGGCCAATTGGTTTCGATTCTTAATCAACCTACTAATATAGTCCCCCAGCCGCAACAAAATACCCCACAACCAGAACAAAATAGTAATGTCTCTGAAAATACAAATTCTGTCGAACAGAATAATAAAGTACCAACACCTGGGGAAGAACCAGTACCAACAAGTGAAATTACTGGACCTATAGCTTCTGGATTGACCTCTTCTTCAACAAATGACGTATCTACACCAATAATTAATAATTCTTCTATTAATGAACCCCTATCTGACGATAAAAAGCCAATTATAGAGGCTTTAAAAGTAGCCCCCGTTAAACCTATTTATACAGGGTCCACTGATTATGCCATTAATGGTGACCCTTTGAAGGTAAGTCCAATGGCAGGCGAAAATCAATCAAATTCTTCTGATGAAGAAGACACACCACCACCAACGGTTGTTGATACACCGGTTAATAATAGCTCTAATAATTTGGGAAAAAATAATTCTGAGACTAAAAATTTAGAGCCATCTAAATCAAATATTACTAAAAATATCCCAGTTAAACCTAGTACAACAGCAACTACTCTTCCAAATATGAAGAATCCTTTGGTAACACAGAACCCTGTATCAAAGGCTACAAATTTAATTGGGCCAACAAATTCTACTGTTCCAGTAAATTCATCTAATCAAGTGAATACTGTTACAACATCTCCTTCAACTCCACCACTTCCTACATCTGTAGCACCAACTTCTGTAGCTAATAATCAACCTATAAATCCTGTACCATCCAATCCTTCACCTGCAACTTCTGTCCCGACAGCACCAGCTAAATCAAATACACGTATTATGTTGCGCGCACGAATGGAAAGTTGGGTGCAAATAAAGAATGCTAAAGGTGAACGTATTTGGGGTGGGGTTCTTAGACCAGGCCAAACATATGAGGTTCCAAATGAAGCTGGGTTAACTATGTCAACAGGTAATGCAGGCGGTATAGATATTATGGTAGATGGACGTTTGGTTCCAAGCATTGGGTCTGTAGGTGTACCAAAACAAAATATTAGTTTAGAACCTGATAAATTTGGTGTGCGTTAATATTATTGTTGAAATTAAACAAAAAACTTATTTTTTTGTTTTTGTAATAATCTTATTATATCACTAATATAATTTGTCCTATGAAAAAATTACAACCTGTACGTGGAACTCACGATTTTTTACCCAGCGAAATGCGTCATTATAGGCATGTCGTAGATACATCGAAAATTACATCCACTATATATGGATTTGAAGAAGTACAAACTCCTATATTTGAATTTGATGATGTTTTTAAAAGAACTTTGGGAGATACATCAGATGTTGTTAGTAAAGAGATGTATTCATTTCAAGATCGGGGTGGAGATTTAATTACTTTGCGCCCAGAAAATACAGCAAGTATATGTCGTATGCTTTTATCAAATGGCCTATTACAGGATTGGCCCCAAAAATTTTTTTATGCAGGACCTATGTTTCGCTATGAACGACCTCAAAAAGGACGTATGCGACAATTTCATCAAATTGGAATTGAATTTTTGGGATCAAAAACATTTTTAGCGGATATAGAAATTATTGCTTTAGGTTGGGCTATTCTTAAAAATTTACATATTGCAGATTCTTTTAAATTGGAGATTAATACATTAGGTGATTATGAAAGTAGACAAAATTATCGTCAAAAATTAGTAGAATATTTGCAAGATTATCGGCATCAACTTTCCCCAGAAAGTCAGATTAGATTAGAACGTAATCCCTTAAGAATTTTAGATAGTAAAGATAGTAATGACCAAACTATTTTAAAAAACGCTCCTCTTTATACTGATTCGCTTAATACTGTAAGTAGAGATTTTTTTTCTAAAATATTAGAAGGATTGAATTATCTTAACATACCTTATGTAATTAATTCACAATTAGTTCGGGGATTGGATTATTATTGTCATACCTGTTTTGAAATTACATGTGAAGCTTTGGGGGCACAAAAAACTTTATTGGCAGGTGGGCGATATGATGGATTAATGGCTATGTTAGGTAATGTTGATGTGCCTGGTGTAGGATGGGCAGCAGGGGTAGAAAGATTAATGTTAGTTGCCCCACCACCCTCTCAAATTGATCGTCCCATAGTCGTTATTGCTGCAGATGAAGATTCAATTTTATCGGCTCTTACTATTACTGAAACTTTAAGAGCGCATAAGATAAAAAGCCATTTTGTTCAAAACTCTAATCTTGGTAAATCTTTAAAGAAGGCAGATAAATTAGATTGTAAATATGTACTTTTAATTGGTGAAACAGAAAGAAAAAATGCCAAAGTGACATTGCGTGATTTGGACCAAGGTCATCAAATACAAATTGATACGAATAATTTAGTCGCAGTTTTAAAAAATGAATATATTGATGTTTTTCTAAAATAAATGATATATTAAGGTATAGCTAATTTAAATATTTAAAGCTGCATAAAAAGGAATAAATTATGTCAATAAATCATTTAACCAGCCGCTATCCTTTAGTAATTAGAATTTTGCATTGGTTAATTGTTTTAATGCTTATTATTCAATTTATGCCACTTTATATAAATCAAAAGGAATTGACAGATTTTCAACGTCAATTTATTGGTATGCCTACCCATTTTTCATTGGGTGTTACTATTGGCCTTTTTATGCTACTTCGCGTATTAATACGTTCATTTTCAACATCACCTACTTTACCTGCTGATTTTCCAGTTGTATTTAAAATTGTGGCGAGACTAGTACAAACTTTACTTTATATACTTATTATTATTATGCCTATTATTGGACTTTTAATGATGAATGCTGGAGGATACTCTTTAAATTGGTGGGGTAGTTTTGAAATCCCTAAGATTATTGGCCAAGATCAGGAATTAAGACATACGTTGAAAGAAGTTCATGAAGCAAATGCTTTTTTAATTTTAGGATTAATTGGGTTACATATTTTGGGATCTTTCTATCATTATTTTATTAGAAAAGATCAGGTATTAAAAAGTATGTGGTTTAATTAATTATTATAGGAATGATAAATTTTTATAAAATAATCGGAGGAATTTATGCTTGATATAGCGCAGGCTAAACATAAAACTTATTATGATGTTGATCCTCAAAACCCTATGGGTACGGATGGATTTGAATTTGTTGAATTTACAGCACCTGATATTTCTGTGCTTGATAAATTATTTACAAATATGGGGTTTGCCTTAATTGCTCGTCATCGTTCAAAAAATGTATTATTATATAAACAAGGTAAGATAAATTTTATTGTTAATGGTGAACGAGAAGGGTTTAGCCAAGATTTTGCAAAAGCCCACGGTCCAAGTTGTTGTGCTATAGCTTTTCGAGTTCGTGATGCAGGAAGGGCGCTACAACGAGCTTTATCCCTTGGTGCTAAACAAGTGTCAAATCGTATTGGCCCGATGGAATTAAATATACCTGTTATTGAAGGTATTGGTGGTAGTCATATATATCTTATTGATCAATTATTTTATGAAAAATGGAGCATCTATGATATAGATTTTGTTCCTGTGTCAAATAACGCACCCATAGAACCAGAAGGTTTGGGGCTTACTTATATTGATCATCTTACACATAATGTTTATCAGGGTAGAATGGATGTGTGGGCAGATTTCTATGAGCGTATTTTTAATTTTCGTGAGATTAGATATTTTGATATTGAAGGAAAATTAACAGGTCTGAAATCACGTGCATTAACAAGTCCTTGTGGAAAAATTAGAATACCAATTAATGAAAGTGCAGATGATAAAAGCCAAATTGCAGAATATTTAGATATTTATAAGGGTGAAGGGATTCAACATATTGCTTTAGGTACAGATGATATTTACCGTACAGTTGAATTAATGAATCAAAAAGGTGTTAAATTTTTAGCTCCACCTCCGGTTACTTATTATGAAATGGTACCTAATCGGTTACCAAATCATAATGAAAATATTGAAAGATTGCAGAAAAATTCTATTCTAATCGATGGATCATCGACAGGTGGTTTGTTATTACAAATTTTCACTGAAACAGTTATTGGCCCTATTTTTTTTGAAGTTATTCAAAGAAAAGGTGATGAAGGTTTTGGTGAAGGTAATTTTAGAGCTTTATTTGAATCAATTGAACAAGATCAATTACGCCGTGGGGTTTTAAAAGAAGAATAATACTGTTATGTATTTATTTTGAAAAAATTCCTTTTGTATTATTAAAAGCTTTAAATTCTAAGGCATTACCAAAGGGATCAAGGAAAAACATAGTGGCTTGTTCACCACTTTTACCTTTAAAACGGATATGAGGTTCAATTAAAAATTTTGCACCTGCGTTCTGTAGTTTTTTAACCAAATGATGCCATTGATCCATTGTTAAAACTATCCCAAAATGGGGGATAGGAACATGATCACCATCTACAAGATTAGTATCATGGTATTTGGCATGGGATGCAAGGTGGGCAACAAGTTGATGACCAAAAAAATTAAAAACAATAGATTTATTTGAAACGCGACCTTCCTGGCAATCTAATACTTTACCGTAAAACTCCCGTGCTATGGCAAGATCTGTCACAGGAAAGGCAAGATGAAAAGGTTGAAGTGAATTAAACATCTGAGCGTTATAAATCTGATTTTAATTAAAAATATTTATCATATAAGTTAGTTGTTTCAAATATTATTTATTATCAATACTCTGTGAAAGTATAACCTTCTATTTTTAATAGATGAATCGCTTCTTCAAATTTTTCCTGTTTAATTAATATATAATCAGTATCATAAGTTGAAATGACAAAAACACTAATTTGTTTTGACGCAAGAATTTGGGTTAAATGCGCAATAACACCGATAAGAGAGAAATCAAGTATTCCATCGATTTTAAGACAGCGCCAATCCATTTCTGCTTGAATATTTTGTGGTATATCTTTTGCAGAACATACGAGAGAAAATTCTGAAACTGTTTTAGTAAAATTAAGAAAAGGAGATGCTTCTGCCCAAGTTGGTATTTTATTTTCTGTTAATTTACAAACAGCTAAATGCCAAGGAGTAATTTGAAGTTTAATCGAAATCATAAACTTAGATCATAAGCATGGTGCCCAGAGGCGGAATCGAACCACCGACACGAGGATTTTCAGTCCTCTGCTCTACCGACTGAGCTATCTGGGCTTTAAACAAAGTTTCTATTGGCTTATAGAGAAAATTATTAAATATGTCTAGTTATGTTAAACTTTTTTTTAAATTAAAATATTTTAATTAAATTATAGTAATTTTTGATAAATAAGAAAATCGCATTCTGTTTTTAAGTCAAGAGCCAATTCGGGATATGATTTTTTAACATCGAGGGTTGATTGGTATATATATCCCATTTTTGTATACCAAATTTTAAGAAATTCTTTATTAGGGTGCACCCAATTTCGTGGTGTTAATATTTCTAGCTGCATGATGGTGTGATTATTAGATTTAGCCCATGTTTCGGCGGTTTTAATTAAATTTTTTCCAATTCCCTTATTTTGATATTTTTCATCTGTGGCAAGCATACCAAATTCAGCAATTTTATCATTAATACAATTTATTTTAATACACCCAACTATTTGATTCATAATTTGGGCAATAAATAATGATTTGTTTTGTATGATTTTAAACATTGATTGAAAATCAATACGTTGAATATTTTCTTTCCACATATCAAATTCGCCTTTTTCATAGGCTTCATTAACCAATTTACATAAATGATGGATAATTATATCTTGTAGATCAGTTTCTTGAGAAAGGTAGATGTTAATTTTTGCTTCATTCATTAGAATATATTTTAATATGGTAATATAATATAATGTCAATAATTACCGAAATTACTGAACTTGAAAATGAAATGATAATTGCTGATGCAAGAATTTTATTAGCAGAATATGGCAATTATATGTACAAAGATCTTAAATTAAATGCTGGTAAAAAATCCTTTTATAAAAGTTTAAAGTTTTTTCCTGATTATCATTATATAAAACCACAAGGTAATTTTTGGGTTATTTATAGTAATAAAGAAGCTGTAGCATGTATAGGAATGCGTAAATTTGATGTTCTTTCTTGTGAAATGAAAAGAATGTATGTCAAACCGCTTTTTAGAAAAAAGGGAATAGGATCTATTTTAATAACAACTGTATTGGAAGAAGCAAAAAAACTCGGTTTTGTTAAAGTACTTTTAGATACAAATGAAGAAATGATAGAAGCTGTTAATTTATACAAAAATTATGGTTTTACAAAAACTATGCCTTATTGCGAAAATGAAAACCCTCATGTAGTTTATTTTGAATATATTCTTTGAGTACAGAAAATAGATTCTAAGAATGAACAAAAATGGAACAAAAATTTCTTTTAGTTTGAAAATAATTTAATCAACTGTATATTATGATTCTTAATTAGGTATTGATTTGCATTATTTTGGTAAAAAACCCTGAAAAATATCTAATTACTCAAATTAGTGTTGAAAAAATGCCACAATGAATCATCTTCAACCCTTTAAAAGATTATTAGGAGTTTTCAAAGGAGTGAATATATGGGATGAAAGTTGATGTTTCTTAATAAA
>JAIBAD010000044.1 GCA_019695395.1 Alphaproteobacteria bacterium | reverse complement strand
ATCTAAAACTTCGTTCATATCTAAATTTGTAGTATCAAGAGTAATAGCATCTTTTGCAGCTTTTAAAGGGGCAAATAATCTTTCGCTATCTCTTGTATCTCGTTCTTTAAGATCATCCATAATTTTATCATAAGATATATTATGGTCTTTTGCCCTTAATTCATTATAGCGTCTTTGAGCTCGTGCTTCAATGGAAGCAGTAATAAAAAATTTTAAATGAGCTTCAGGGCAAACAACTGTGCCTATATCACGCCCGTCTAAAATAACGCCTTTGGCTGGCATCATATTAGAAAAATTTGGGGGATTTTGGGCAAAATTTCTTTGCCATCCAAGAAGAGCTTTACGTAAATCTGGTATAGCTGCGATTTTTGAAGCTAATTGTCCTACTGATTCTTCTCTTAAATTGGCGATATTAAGGTCATTATAAGACAATGTTTCTGCCATTTTTGGGGCTAAATCCATTAAACTATGCTCTGATTTTTGATCTAATTTTAATAATTTAGCAGCAACCGCTCTATAAAGTGATCCTGTGTCAAGATAGGCAAAATGCAAACATTGAGCAAGATTTTGAGACAATGTGCCCTTACCAGCAGCTGTTGGGCCATCAATAGCAATAATTATTGAAGTAGCAGAAATGATAGTAAACCCTTTAAGTCAAACGCCTTAAGTTAACATATGGTATTATTAAGTAATACAAGATATTTCTGCACCAAGTTCATTCATAGTGTCAATAAAATTAGGAAAACTAGTTTTGATCGAATCAATTTCATTAAGTGTAATGCCAGATTCTGTCATCATACCAAAAATTAAAAAAGACATGGCAATTCTATGATCAAAACTTGTATCAATAATCTCACCACCATAAGGTCTTTTAGATTGGCCATGAATTGTTAAAGAATCATGGGTTATGGTAGCTTTTATTCCACATTGGGATAATCGATGCGCAAGTGTTGTAAGACGATCTGATTCTTTATTGCGTAAGGCATGAAGCCCATGAAATATACTTGTCCCTTCGGCATAGACAGCTGCAATTGATAGAATGGGATATTCATCGATTGTAATCGGTACATAAGAATCTGGTACCGTGATAGCCTTAAGTTTACTACTTTTCACATGTATAGTGGCCTGATCTTCACCAGAAATGGTTTGACTATGTTCTAAGATAATTTTACCCCCCATTTTTTTTAAAAGAGATAATAACCCGATACGCGTCGGGTTAATGCCAACTTTTTCAATAGTTATTTCGGAACCAGGTAATAATAAAGCAGCAACAATTAAAAATGCAGCTGATGAAAAATCACCAGGAATGGATAAAGTGCATTTTTGTAAATCACATCGCCCGTTCAATTTAATTTTTTGTCCTGTTTCTGATGTTTCTATATGAAGGGGCACCCCAAAATTTTGAAGCATAATTTCTGTATGGTCTCTGGTTCTTTGAGATTCAATTATAGTCGTTTCGCCTTCTATATTGAGAGCAGCTAATAAAAGAGCAGATTTAATTTGTGCAGAAGGAGGATGAATAAAATGGGTGGATGGCAGCGTAAAATTTGTACCAGTTATGGTTAAGGGTAAAAAATAATTTGATTTTGCTGTAATTTGTGCACCTAAATTCGTTAAATGATGAATAAGTGCTTGCATAGATCTTTTTCTTAAACTTTGATCGCCAGATAAATGCAAGGTCATAGGTTGGGTTGTGCTCATGCCCATAATTAAACGGGTAGAGGTTCCAGAATTACCAAGATCAAGAAAATCACATGGTTCACGCAATCCCCCAACACCACATCCAAAAACTTCCAGATCATTATTTAAATTGGTAGTAAAGGAGACCCCAAAAGCTTCCATAGAATTTTTTGTTTTTATGACATCTTCTGCGGTAGAAAGACCTTTAATTAAAGAATTTCCTAGGGTTAACCCACTTAAAATCAAAGCTCTATGAGAAATAGATTTATCCCCTGGCACATTGACTGTGCCTTTTATTTTCTCAACAGGTGCTGAGAACCACTGAACCATAAAAATTCCTTTAACCTTAAATAGTTGATTTTTTATTCATCATTATAAATTTCTTTTGACAGATGCGTATGAAAATGGCAATTCCCTAACATATTAAAAAATAAAACTAAAATGTCTTAATAAAATTGGATATTATTTATAACTAAGGAGATTGACATTGGTTAAGCCAAATTGGGGAACAAAGCGTACATGCCATGAATGTAGTGCGCATTTTTATGATATGCGTCGTAATCCGATAATTTGCCCTAAATGTGGTGCAGAACATAATCCTGAAATTATTTTAAAGACTCGTCGTGGTCGTATTCCTAATGCTGAAAAGAATCTTAAAAAATCTACATTCCAAGAAGAATCAGCAGTTTTTGATTTAGAAGAAACAGAAGATTTATCACCCTTAGCTGAAGAAACTGATGAATTAATTGAAGATACGTCAGATCTTGGGGGGGATGAAGATGATATGGGTGAAGTTATTGAACATGTTGAAAATGAAGAGGATAATTAAATTAATCGCGAAATTCAATATTTCAGTTGCCTAAATATTCAGTTGAATGTTAATCAAGATATTGTTTAATACATAAAAGATAAAAGGGGCCATAGCTCAGCTGGGAGAGCGCTACAATGGCATTGTAGAGGTCAGCGGTTCGATCCCGCTTGGCTCCACCAAAGTTTAAGCATAATAAACATTGTTGTGTAAAATGGCAGAATTTGGGCCTGAATTATTTCAAACCAAAAATGGAAAAATCATTACTTTACGTGCCTGTTGTGGTCAAGATGTTGATGCATTTCTACATTTTCAACCCCAAATCGCTAAAGAAACACATTTTACGATGCAGATGGTTGGTAAAATACCTGATCGAGAAAAAATAAAAAATGATTGGGAAATAAATTATCAAGATAAAATAAATTTACGATTAGGTGCCTTTTATAACGATGATATGGTTGGACAGCTTGCTTTTTTCCCTTTTACTCCTGTGCATCCTTGGACCCACCATATAGGAAAATTTGGAATGATGATTTTGAAAGATTATTGGGGGCAGGGATTAGGTAGGAAAATGTTAGAAATTATGATCCCCCATGCTAAATCTGTTGATATTAAAAAAATAGAAGCAATGGTTCGTACCACGAATGAACGTGGCGTTAAACTTTATCAATCTCTTGGTTTTAATAATGAAGGTATACGCAAAAAAGCAGCCTTAATTGAAAAGAATTTTTTGGATGAATATTTTATTGCTAAATTTTTAGATAAATATAGAAGTAATAATTGGGTGCCAAAAACACTTGAAACACATAATCTTATTTTAAGACCAATTTGTGCAAATGATGCATCGGATATTTTTGATTATGCAAGAAATCCAAAAATATCACGGTATACTTTATGGGATACCCATAAAAATATAGCTGATACTTTAATTTATATTGATGAGGTTTTTGATAATTACGATCACCATATACCGGATTCATGGGGAATAACTTTAAAAAATTCAGATAAAGTAATTGGAACTATTGGATGTTTTTGGGCAAATCAATCCGTACCATCTATGGAACTTGGGTATGCTTTAAGAGAAGATTATTGGGGACAAGGTTTAATAACAGAAGCTGCCAAAATTGTTATGGATTTTGTTTTTAAACATTATAATTTGCTACGTCTTCAAGCACGGTGTCATATTGACAATCACGCAAGTGCAAAAGTTATAGAAAAAATTGGTATGATACGCGAAGGCACACATCGCTATATATTAAAATGTAAAAATGAATTATGGGACATGCATTATTACGCGCTTACAAAACACGATTGGCTTTCACTTCAGAAATAAATATATTTTATCTAATTAACTTAAACGAAAATTTTGGAATTGCCAGGGATCTTGGTCGTCTATATTCTCTTCTTTGAACAATTGATTGCGTCCCTTTAAAGGTGTCCAATCTGTCCACACACCCTTCACATCACCCAAATAGGGAAGACATATATCAATTATTTCTTGATAATCTAAAGCTTCGGGTTCTACTAATCCTTGATTTGGATTTTTAATAAGCCATATGGCACCTGCAACAACCGGGGCTGCAATCTGTAGGGATGTCGCACTAAATTCACCATCAAGTAATTGACGCGCTTTATTATTATTTAATAAAGATCCATACCATAACCCCCCATGATCACCCAAAAGCAGGGCACCAAGTTCATCTCCCCCTTCAATAATTTCTTTATTAAGAAGACGGGTGGTTTTTTGTAAGTGCCAGTTTTTCATGGCAACTTCACGCATACTTAAAACCGCATCATTACAAGGATGATATGCATAATAAACAGTGGGACGGTAAATTATTTTACGTTTTTCTTTGACCGTTAGATAATCACTTAAACTAATAGCTTCACCATGGGTAATGCAAAACCCATTCATGGGTCCACTTAAAGGGGTCCAGGATCGTACTTCTGTAACCAACCCTGGCTGTCCAAGATAAATGGCCGAGCGTGATCCAATAGTATGCTTATACCCATCTTTGGGCATTTTCTTTTCATGGCTTCCCCATCCAAGTTCTGCAGGTTGCATGCCTTCACTATAAAATCCATCAATGCTCCACGTATTGACAAATTCATCTGGTCTTTTGGGGTGATTAGAAATTTGTGTATCATGTTCAGCCACTTGGATAACTTTTACCCCTAATTTATAGGATAGATTTGCCCATTCACTTTGTGTTTTGGGATGTTGAGTAAATTTTGGATTCTTTTTCTTAGAAATTTCTATTAATGCTGCTTTTACAAAATGGCTAATTAAACCAGGATTAGCCCCATGCGTGATCAAAGCGCTTGTAGCTTTTTTTCCCCAACGTTTGGCATTTTCTAATGCGGAATAGCGTAAATGATAATTACTGCGTTCTGCCATGGTAAATTTAGGATTGTCATAATATCCTTCCCATGGTTCGATACATGTATCAAGATAGAGAACTTGATGATCGTGGCACCAATTCATTAAATCAATAGAACTAACTGAAACGCTAAGGTTAAGCAAAACATCCCCGGCCTTGGCATGTTTTTGTAAAACATCGTTTAAATTATGAGGATAAATAGGATTCACATCGTAATGAACCCCTTTTTGCTGATAGGTTTGAATTAGAGAAGATTGATCTTCGCCATCAATGATACGAATATTACTTAAAGGGATGTCTATTGTTTCAGTTAACATTGCTAATGTGCACCGACCAACAGAACCATATCCAACAATTATAATGCGACCATTGAAAGCGAATTTTTGTTTCATTCTTTTTCCCCATATTAATTTTATTTTGATTTAAGATTGTTTACAATGCCGTGATAAAAATAAAAAGACAATCATTCAATTACTTAAAACTACTAATTAAATTTGTGATTGTTAAAGATGAGATTATTCCTATTAAATAGTTAGCGAATCGCATAATAGTAGAAATATTAAAGAAATTACTTAGATTGGCTGCTTTTTATAAAGAAATAGCTAAAGTTTAGTTGACAATAGCTTAAAGCCTTATTAAAAATAAAGTTTACAAAAAATTTAATGAAATAAAGATAAAAATCTTTTAAAAAGCTATCTGTTATGTATGCAATAATTAAAACTGGTGGTAAACAGTATAAAGTTACTAAAAACGATATTATCGCAGTTGAAAAATTGTCGGGCGATGAGGGATCTGTGGTTAATTTTACAGAAATACTAGCTGTGGGGGATGCGTCACAAGTTAAAATTGGCAATCCTCAACTATCAGCAGGTTCTGTTGCGGCCACAATTCTTAAACAAACGCGTGGTGATAAGGTTATTATCTTTAAAAAGAATCGCCGTCATAATTATCGACGTAAAAATGGTCATCGTCAATTTTTAACCGTTGTACGTATTGATCAAATTGTAGCAGCATAATAAGTAAGGATAAGGATTATGGCACATAAAAAAGCAGGTGGTAGTTCTAGAAACGGTCGTGATTCCGCAGGTAGACGATTAGGCGTAAAAGTTTTTGGTAGTGAAGCTGTTGATGCAGGCAATATTATTGTTCGTCAACGCGGAACCAAATTCCATCCTGGAAAAAATGTTGGTATTGGTAAAGATCACACAATTTATTCTTTAATATCTGGGTATGTTCGTTTTCATAGTGGATTTAAAGGACGTTCTTTTATTTCTGTTGATCCAGCCAGCGAAAAAAATTAAAACGACAGCTATTATAAATTTTGATAATAATTACTGCCCTTTGTCTTCAAGATTAAAGGGCATTTTTATTTTATCTAGGTATATGGATTATGAAATTTCTTGATCAAGTTAAAATATATATTCGAAGTGGGGATGGGGGGGCTGGATGCGTTGGATTTAGGCGCGAAAAATTTATTGAATATGGTGGGCCAGATGGTGGGGATGGTGGAAAAGGTGGATCTGTCATTGTGAAAGCTATCCCAAATTTAAATACCCTCATTGACTATAGATACCAACAACATTTTAAAGCAAGACGAGGGCATCATGGGATGGGCAAAAATCGAAGTGGGCCTGCGTCACCCGATATTATTTTATCGGTACCCATAGGAACCCAAATTTTTGATGAAACAAAGCAATTTTTATTAGCTGATATGATTAAAGAAAACCAGGAATTTTTATTAGCTAAAGGGGGGGATGGGGGACGTGGCAATGCGCATTTTAAAAGTTCAACTAATCAAAGTCCACGTTATGCAGAACCGGGGTGGCCGGGTGAAGAAAAATGGGTTTGGCTTTGTTTAAAATTAATTGCCGATGCGGGATTGGTGGGATTGCCCAATGCTGGCAAATCAACCTTTCTTGCTGCCTGTTCCCGAGCAAAACCCAAAATTGCTGATTATCCTTTTACCACCTTAACACCCCAATTAGGTGTTGTTTATGTTGATGATCACGAATTTGTTTTAGCAGATATACCAGGATTAATAGAAGGTGCACATCAAGGTATGGGGCTAGGACATAAATTTTTAAGCCATATTGAAAGATGTAAAGTTTTAATTCATCTTATTGATAGTACGAACGAAAATATTATAGACAATTATTACAATATACGTAATGAATTATCTTCTTACAGTGATTTACTTACGCAGAAAAAAGAAATTGTTGTTTTGAATAAAAGTGACTGTCATACACCCCAAGATTTAAAGAAAATTGTCAAAAAATTTACCCAAAAAGTTAAAATTGAACCTTTTGTTGTATCAGCTATTCAAGGTCATAAATCCTTGCTTCCTGTGTTAAGAAAAGTGTTTCAAATTTTAACCGAAGAAATAAAATCGGATACTATATAATGGATGCTTGTTCTTTTATTAAAGAAGCGCAGCGTATTGTTATTAAAATTGGTTCAGCTATTTTAATAGATGAAAAACAAAATCAAATCAGAAGAGCTTGGTTAGAAAAATTATCTTATCATATAGCTGGGTGGTATAGGGCCGGAAAAGAAGTCATTATTGTATCTTCCGGTGCGATTGCTTTGGGACGCCGGCATCTTAATCTTATGGAAATGAATTTAAAGCTTGAAGAAAAACAAGCCGCGGCTTCATTGGGACAAATTCGCCTGTCCCATGCCTATCAGGAAATATTTGAAACTTATAATATACCTATTGCCCAAATATTATTAACTTTATCTGATACTGAACAACGTCGACATCATCTTAATGCTCGAAGTACAATGATGACATTATTAAAATTGAAAGTTATTCCTGTTATTAATGAAAATGATGCGGTTGCTACGGCAGAAATACGTTTTGGGGATAATGATAGATTAGCGGCACGTGTCGCGGCAATGACTAGTGCCAATATTCTTATTTTGCTTTCTGATATTGATGGTTTGTATGATAGGGATCCAAAACTTTATAAAGATGCAACATTAATATCAGAGGTTCAAGAAATTACACCTTCTATAGAAGCTATGGCAGGTGAAGCGCTACCAGGATATAGTTCTGGCGGGATGATTACGAAGCTTGCGGCAGCAAAGATAGCAACGCAAGCTGGATGCCATATGATTATTGCCAATGGCAGGCTTGATAATCCATTAGCTGCTCTTGAACAAGGATGCTCTTGTACCACATTTATAGCACAATCCGAACCTATAACGGCGCGTAAAAAATGGATTTCTGGCAGTTTAAAACCTATGGGATCAATAGTGTTGGATATGGGTGCTATAAATGCCCTTCGATTAGGTAAAAGCTTGCTCCCTGCTGGGATAACAAAAATTATCGGTTCATTTGAACGGGGCGATGCTGTTGTTCTTCTTGACCCAAACCACCAAGAAATAGGTCGTGGTTTAGTTGCATATTCAACAAAAGATGCTAATCTAATTATTGGATGTCAAACACAAGAAATAGAAAAAATTTTAGGTTATCGAGGACGAGATGAAATGATCCACCGAGATAATCTGGTTTTATATCAAGGTAAAAATAATGGTTAATTCTTCTCTTTACCATGACATAGAAATTTTGGGTCAACAGGCAAAAGCTGCATCTATAATTATTGGTCAAACTTCGGCTGAAATTAAAACCCAAGCTATCCTTGAATCAATAAAATTTTTAATCAAAAATAAAGAAATTATTTTAAAGGCAAATAATTTAGATCTAGATCTTGCGCAAGAAAAAAAAGTTTCTTCAGCATTCCTAGATAGGTTAAAACTGGATGAAAAACGTATTGAAAGTATAGCCAAGGGGCTGAATGATATTGCGGCTTTAAAAGATCCTGTTGGAAAAACTCTTGCCCAGTGGCAAAGACCCAATGGGTTAAAAATTCAAAAAATATCAGTCCCTTTTGGCGTTATTGGGATCATTTATGAAGCCCGTCCCAATGTCACAGCAGATGCGGGTGCCTTATGTCTTAAGTCTGGCAATGCAGTTATTTTACGAAGTGGATCAGAAAGTTTTCATTCATCACAAGCTATTCATCAGTGTCTTTTAGAAGGATTAAAAACGGTTGATTTACCTATTCATGCAATTCAATTGATCCAAACAACAGACCGTGATGCTGTGGGTCATTTATTATCTTTATCAAAATATGTTGATATTATTATCCCAAGGGGTGGACGTTCATTGATAGAACGTATAAAGCAAGAAAGCCAAATTCCTGTCATTGCCCATTTAGATGGGCTTTGTCATACTTATGTCAATTCAGAAGCTGATCCTAAAAAAGCGTTGGCTATAGTTATCAATGCGAAGATGAGACGACCTGGTATATGTGGGGCAACGGAAACTTTACTTATTGATAAACAAGCACATAATATGCTTGCCCCAATTTTACAGGAATTATTTAAGATTAATTGTGAAATACGAGGTGATGCGTTAACCTGCGCTTTAGATAGCAGGGTTAAGCCTGCAACTGAAAAAGATTGGGACACAGAATATTTGGATGCTATTCTTTCAGTAAAACAAGTAGATAATATTGACGAGGCTATTGCGCACATTAATAAACATGGGTCAAAACATACAGAAGCTATTATTACTGAAAATCAAGCTTTAGCTGATAAATTTTTTAAAGAAATTGACGCGGGTATTCTCATGCATAATACATCAACGCAATTTGCTGATGGCGGTGAATTTGGTATGGGTGCAGAAATTGGTATATCAACTGGTAAATTGCATGCAAGAGGGCCTGTGGGTATAGAGCAATTAACGACATATAAGTACATAGTCCATGGCCAAGGTCAAATACGTTCCTAACAAAGAATAATTAAAAAATGAAAATTGGTTTATTAGGTGGCTCTTTTAATCCCCCTCATGAAGGGCATTATCAAATTAGTTTGCAAGCTTTAAAAAGGCTTGGGCTACATCAATTATGGTGGATTATCAATCCTCAAAACCCACTTAAATCAAATCAGCACATGATCAGTTTTCAAAAAAGATTAATATTGGCCCGTAAAATGATTAATCATCCTAAAATAAAGATTTTAGATTTGGAATATAAAAATAAAATATTTTATACAATTGATACCTTACGTTTTTTAAAAAAACGTTATACGCACCATTCATTTGTTTGGTTGATAGGTGCAGATAATTTGATCCAAATTAATGAGTGGAAAAATTGGCAGCAACTATTTTCTATGATACCTATTATTGTATTTGATCGTCCCTTATATTCTTTGAAAGCTTCTGCTTCCAAAGCGGCATCTCGTTATGCTAAGTTTAGAATTCCGGAAAGAAAGGTAAAAAAAATCTTTAATGAACCATTGCCAATCTGGGCCTATCTTCATAATCCTTTAAATAATATTTCCGCAACCTTTATCCGTACCCAGAATAAAGATATTTTATAAAAACAAAGATTGTAAATATGAACAAAAAAACAGATCAAATAAAAGAAAAAAAAATTGTTAAAAAAAGAATACCTAAATCCAAAAAAAGCAATAATGATAATTTAATTAAAATTATCACATCCTGTTTGGAAGATAACAAAGCAGAAAATATCACCATTATTGATTTAATAGGAAAAACGAGTATTGCAGATTTTATGGTTGTTGCAAATGGGACGTCAACCCGGCATCTTATTTCAATGGCCGACCATTTAGCCGTGAAATTAAAAGGTATCCATATCTTTCCCGTTCATATAGAAGGTAAAGATAAAGCAGAATGGATATTAATTGATGCTAAAGATGTTATTATTCATCTTTTTCGTCCAGATACCCGAAATTTTTATAATCTTGAAAAAATGTGGGGGGAACATTTGCCTGAATAAAATAAAATTTTATAAATTAGATATGAATTTACAAAGATAAAAATAGTACAAAAAATTTATGACATTACATTCTTACCCAAGACGTACTTTTGCAATTATATCGCATCCTGATGCTGGGAAAACTACGTTAACAGAAAAACTATTATTATTTGGTGGTGCTATCCAAATGGCGGGTGCCGTAAAAGCCCGGGGTGAACAAAGACGTGCCAGATCTGATTGGATGAAAGTTGAACAAGAACGGGGAATTTCTGTCACAGCTTCTGTGATGACTTTCCAATATGAAAATCATATTTTTAATTTACTTGATACGCCTGGGCACGAAGATTTTAGTGAAGATACATACCGGACTTTAACTGCGGTTGATTCAGTTATCATGGTTCTTGATGTTGCAAAGGGGATTGAAACACAAACACGTAAATTGTTTGAAGTATGTCGTTTAAGGGATATTCCAATTATTACTTTTATTAATAAATTAGACCGAGAAGGCCGCGATCCGTTTTCTTTACTGGATGAAATTGAAAAAACTTTGGCTTTAGAAGTAGCGCCGGTAAGTTGGCCCATAGGTATGGGTAGAGAATTTTCTGGATGTTATGATTTGGTTCAAAACCACCTTATTGCTTTTGAACGAAGCAAGGGATATGTCGTGAATGAATCAAAAGTTTTCAATGACTTACAAGATTCTTCTTTAAGTAAATTTTTATCAGAACCTCTTCGTCAACAATTAATCAATGACATAGATATGATTAAGGGGATTTATCCTTCTTTTGATTTAGATCTTTATCGGGCCGGTCATTTAACCCCAGTATATTTTGGAAGTGCCGTCAATAATTTTGGAATACATGAATTATTAAGGGGGTTAATAAATTTTGCACCTAGTCCTCGACCACAAAAAACAGTTCAAAGAATGGTAGAGCCTCATGAAAATAAAGTCACAGGGTTCGTATTTAAAATTCAAGCAAATATGGATCCTAAGCACCGGGATAGAATTGCCTTTATCAGATTATGTTCAGGCCATTTTAAACGAGGAAGTAAATTACTTCATGTGCGTAGTGGAAAAATAATGGCTATCCATAATCCTATTTTATTTATGGCCCAAGACAGACAATTGGCGGAAGAAGCCTTTGCCGGTGATATTATTGGTATTTTAAATCATGGAAATTTACATATTGGGGATGCCTTATCTGAAGGTGAAAAATTAAGTTTTATGGATATACCAAGCTTTGCCCCCGAATTTCTTCAAACAGTTCGCTCTGAAGACCCAATGAAAATGAAACATTTAGTCAAAGCACTTATTGAATTAGCAGAAGAAGGTGTCGCAAGAGTGTTCAAACCGCGTCTTGGTCTAGACTGGATTGTAGGTGTCGTAGGACCATTACAATTTGATATATTAGCTGATCGAATGCGCAATGAATACGGACTGCCTGTAAAATTTGAAGCTTTCAATATTCATGCAGTACGGTGGATTGATTCAGAAGATCATCTTTTAATCAAAAGATTTGTTGCCCTTAACGAGGCTTCTATTGCAGACGATCATTTAGATAGACATGTTTTTCTTGCTCGTAATCTTTGGCATATGGAAAGAACGCAAGAAGAATGGCCGCAAATCAAATTTCTTAAACTTGCGCAATCTAAGTGATTTTAATAGAAATTAAGCTACTTTTAAGGCTTGTTCTAATTTTCTTGTTGCGGTTGATTCGTCAATTCGTTCTACAGCAGCAAGTTCACGAACAAGGCGATCAAGTGCTAATTGATAAATTTGACGTTCACTGTAAGATTGTTCAGGTTGATCAGTATTACGGTGTAAATCCCGAACAACTTCTGCAATAGAAGCAGGGTTTCCAGAATTAATTTTTGCTTCATATTCTTGGGCGCGTCTGCTCCACATTGTTCGTTTGGTTTTTGTCCGATTCTTTAAAGAAGATAAAGCATTTTCCATAGCTTTTTTTGAACTTAAGCGTCTTAATCCTGCATTTTGGAGTTTGCTAAGTGGCACTCGCAAAGTCATTTTATCTTTATCAAAATTAATGGTTAAAAATTTTAAAGTTAATCCAGAAATATCCTGTTTTTCTATGCCGAGGACTTTGCCCACACCATGAGTTGGATAAACTAAATAATCGCCTTTTTTGAATGCTAGTTCTTTTTTCATGATAGATAAACCCAATGATCAGAATCAAAAATAGAAATAATAATAAAAACCCCCTACCAAAAGGGTTCTAATCAAAATTTTTCTAATACAAATATTGCATACAAAAGCCACAAAATGCAGATTTAGTAATGCTAGAACTTGAGTTGTCAACTTAAGAATTAGCTCTT
>JAIBAD010000043.1 GCA_019695395.1 Alphaproteobacteria bacterium | reverse complement strand
AAAACCAACGTAAAATTGACACTATGTGTGAAACGGCTTTAACGGAACTAAATGAACAACAAGGTATTACCAAAATACTTATGTCTTTAAGAAGACGCTTCGATAGAATTGATGATAAAATTCGTCCTTTATTTGATAATTTTATGAATACATTAACCCAAGCAGAAGAAAGCATTTCCCAATGCATTTATGAAATAGATAAAATATCATCTATGTCTGATTATAAAAACATACATGAATTGGAGCAAATTGAAGAACGTCTTTTTAAATTGCATGATTTATCACGTAAATATAATCTTCATTCAGATGATTTATCGTCATTTTATGAGGAAAGTTTAAACAAGCTTCATCTTCTTGAGAAAAAAGATCATCTTATGATTGAAGCAAAAAAAGAAGAAAGCGAAGCAAAAAAAGATTATATAACGAAGGCAGAAAAATTACGTCAAATTCGTATTCAATCCAGCAAAACTCTTATTCATTTAATTGAACAAGAATTAATGGCACTTAAATTCTCTTACGCTAAATTTTATATAAAAATTATCCCCCTTAAAGAAGAACAATGGGGTCATCACGGAATGGACCAAATTATTTTTGAAGCAACAACCAATCCTGATCGTGATGCAGGTCCAATTTCTTCAATTGCATCAGGTGGGGAACTGTCACGTTTTATGCTTGCTTTAAAAATCGTATTAGCGAAATCCGATCCACTTTCGACTTTAATCTTTGATGAAATTGATATTGGTGTTGGTGGATCAACAGCTGCTGCTATAGGTGAAAAATTACTGTTATTAAGCAAAGATAAACAAATTATTGTTATTACCCATTCACCACAAGTTGCGGCTGCAGCTAACAACCATTGGTCTGTAATCAAAACTATCAATGAAAATCAAACAACTACAAATATAATTTTATTAAATTCAGAAAAACGAAGAGAAGAAATTGCACGTATGCTTTCTGGCAAAGAAATCAGTACCGAGGCACGTTTTGCTGCCGATAAACTTTTAGATAAAAAAATTGAAGATAAAAAAACAAAAAATACACGTTTATCTTCTGCACGAAAATAATACGTCATGAGCAAATATATACATATACCGGTCGATGCTTTAACAGAAGAGCAAGCAACTTTTGAATTAGAAGATCTTGCCCATGAAATTAAACATCATAATGAGCTTTATCATCAAAAAGATACCCCAGAAATTTCTGATGCTGCTTTTGACAAATTATTTCAACGCAATCAAGCGATTGAAAAAAAATTTCCCCATTTAAAGCGTGAAGATAGTCCAAGCCAATTTGTAGGTTCTGCACCTGCTGCTGTTTTTTCTAAAATTCCGCATGGTGTACCTATGCTTTCATTAAACAATGGTTTTTCAAAAGAACATATTGTAGATTTCATTAAAAAAATTTGCCGTTTTCTTTCTTTATCTGAAAATGCATTAGAATTTATTGCAGAACCGAAAATTGATGGTGTTTCTACAAATCTTCTTTATGAAAATGGTTTTTTAACTAAGGGTGCTACCAGGGGTGATGGTAAAGTTGGTGAAGATATTACCAATAATCTTAAAACGATTAAAGATATACCCCATAAAATTCATGGAGGAAATATACCAAAAAGAATTGAAATCCGAGGTGAGATATATATTACTAAAAATGATTTTCTTGAGCTTAATCAATCACGTGAAAAAGAAGAAGAAAATTTATTTGCTAATCCACGTAATGCAGCCGCAGGAAGTTTACGACAATTAGATTCCACAATTACAGCTTCCCGTCCTTTACGTTTTTTTGCTTATGGATATGGATTACACCAAGATAAATCATTTAATACAGAACAAGAATTTTTAGACCAACTAAAAAAATGGGCCTTTCCTATCCCTACTACTTATCGATTATGTAAAACGTTAGATGACATGTTAGACTTTCATGCTTTTATGGAAAAAGAACGCGCAAAATTAAGTTATGATATTGATGGCGTAGTTTATAAAATTAATCAAATCCATCTCCAAGAGCGTTTAGGTATAATTAGTCGTACACCAAGATGGGCTATAGCTCATAAATTTACAGCTGAACAAGCCATAACATTTTTACAAAATATTACAATTCAAGTTGGTCGCACCGGTACCCTTACCCCTGTGGCAGAATTAGCCCCCGTAAATGTTGGTGGAGTTATAGTAACACGAGCTTCACTTCATAATGAAGATGAAATAAAACGTAAAGATATTAGAATTGGGGATATGGTTAAGATTCAACGTGCAGGTGATGTTATTCCCCAAATTGTTGGTGTCATTGTTGATCAACGCCCTATTCATTCAGAAGAATTTATATTTCCTGATCATTGTCCAGTTTGTGGGAGCCATACTATTCGAGAAAGTGACGAAGCTATACGTAGATGTACAGGGGGATTAATTTGTTCTGCTCAAATTATTGAACGTTTAAGACACTTTGTATCCCGAGATGCCTTTGATATAGATGGGCTTGGGTATAAACATATTGAAAGATTTTATCAGGAAGGTCTTATAAAAACACCAACCGATATATTTCATCTAAAAAATAAAATAAATATTTTAGAAACTCTCGAAGGATGGGGCAAACAATCTATAAAAAACCTTCTAGAATCTATTGAAAAAAGAAGAACTATATCTCTAGATCGTTTTATATATGCACTTGGCATAAGACAAATTGGCCAAAGGACATCGGGTCTTATTGCCAAACATTATAAAACTTATGACCAATGGTACAAATCCATGATCTCAAGTAGTAGAGACAATAATGAAGATAGAGAAGAATTAGTTAATATTGATGGTATTGGTCCCTCAACTGTAAACGATATCATAAGCTTTTTTACAGAACCCCATAATTTATCTTTGTTAGAAAATCTTATTAAAGAAATTGAAATTGAAAATATTTCTTCTCATTCCAATAATAACTTGCTTTTATCTGGAAAAACTCTTGTTTTCACAGGAACCCTCAATACTATGAGCCGTACAGAAGCAAAAGCCTTGGCAGAAAAGCTTGGTGCAACAGTTACGAGTTCTGTAAGCAAACAGACAGATTTTGTTATTATAGGTAGTGATGCAGGCAGTAAAGCCAATAAAGCAACTTCACTTGGGGTTAAAATACTTAACGAAACTGAATGGATTAAATTAACGACATCAACAAATTAATCGGCTATTTTAAATTATCAATGTAACTTTTATATTAAAATTATGAGACATATATGACTTTATCTGTTAAAGCAAACATTCTTGACATTAACCCCTATATAGGGGGTGACGCAGCATTACCCAATCAAACCAAAGTATTACGTTTAGCTTCTAATGAAAATCCTCTTGGGCCAAGTCCAAAATCTATGAATGCATATCGTAATTATGATCATCAATTACATCGTTACCCTGATGGAAGTGCACTTAAATTAAGACAAGCCATAGGTAATTTTTTTAATCTTAATTATCAGCATATAGTTTGTAGCGCTGGTTCAGAAGAACTTATCAGTTTACTTGCCCAAGCTTTTGCAGGACCAGGGGATGAAATTATTCATAGCCAGTACGGATTTCTTATGTATGCAATTGCTGCTAAGACAGTTGGTGCAACAATCATAAGCGCTCCAGAAAAAAATTTTAAAAGTGATGTAGATGCTATTATTAAATTAATTACAAAAAAAACAAAAATTATTTTTTTAGCTAACCCTAATAATCCAACGGGTACCTATCTTTCGATTAATGATATTGAAAAATTATATGCACATATTCCTGACCATACATTATTAGTTTTAGATGCAGCTTATGCAGAATATATTGATCAAAACGACTTTAATGCTGGTGAATTTCTTGTTAATAAAAATAAAAATGTTATCATGTTAAGAACGTTTTCAAAAATTTTTGGTCTTGCGTCCTTAAGGCTTGGTTGGTGTTATGCCCATCCTTTCGTTATTGATATTCTTAATCGTGTACGTAATCCTTTTAATGTTTCTGCTCCTGCACAGGTTGCGGGACTTGCGGCACTTGATGATGAAGAACACATAATACGTTCACGTAACCATAATAAAAAATGGCTTGCCTGGACAACAACTGAACTCAAAGAAATTGGTATTAATATCATACCAAGTATTGGCAATTTTATTCTTCTGTGTTTTTCACCTATAGATAATTATAAAGGTCCAACCGCATTAGGTATAGAAAAAGCTAATAAACTTCATAGCTATCTAAACTCTCATGGGATCTTACCTCGTAAAGTTGGCGCTTATGGCCTAGATGATTGTTTGCGTCTTACTATCGGTACAGAAGAAGAAGCAAAATTTACTATTGATACTATACGCCAATATACACAAAATGGTGTCTAAGACCAATTAATCTGTGGTATAGGAAATAATTTGATTGGACCTAGATAAAACCAACCTTGCTGGATAGTTATCGAAAGTTTTACTTCTGGCTGACCTTCTGTGTTCTTATTTGATAAACCTGATAATAAAAATTGGCCAATGGCAGAATCTGTTGGCTTTAATAATTTAGCTTCTTTTAATTTTTCAATTGTTTCATTATATCCTTTAATATTAGCAGTCATGGCAAGTAAAGGCTGCATATTGGGGTCAAATGCAAAAGTTCCATTACCTTCTAGCCAAAGTGGGGACCAATCTAAAAACATATAGTTAATATTAAGAATACCACCTTCTTTACTCCATTTCTGAATACCTTCAAAAGATAGTTTTTCAGGTGTACCATTCAATTCACCGTTAAAAATACAGGTTTTAATTTCCTGACCAAGAGGATTATTAAAAGCATTATTTACGAAAAAATTTTCTATTTTTAAATTCCAATTAATTTTTTTTTGATCGGGTGTATCATCACGTGTAGCAGAAAGTTCAAAAAAACCAATCTGCATTTGTTGAAATATGTCATTTTTTAATGATGAATTTTTTAAATTAATTCTAAGATTTTGGATTATATACGCAGAATTTAATTCGATATCGCCTTCAATTTTTTTTCCAGAAAGATCCCATAAAGAATTAAAACTCATATGATAATTTGTCCCTTCATTTATCATAAGAGAATTAGGCAACCATGGATAACTTTGTAATGTCAAACGATCACTTTTAAAAGACCAAGAATTAATCTCGTCAGTAAAAACAATATTCGGGTTAACAAAATTAATTTTAAAGTAAAAAGGATATCCTGTAATTTTTAAAGAATTGTCATAATTAATTTTATAATGTTTAGCTTCAATATGTTCTAATAAATTTTCTAAATTAGACAAAATTTTTGTACGCATCTGATACCAATAAATGCTATAACCAACACTTATTATACAAAATAATAGGAGGAGACATAATGTATATCTGCTTAATTTAGTCATTTTACATCTCTTTCAAACAAATAATTGTTTCTGTATATATTCTTTTATTATTACTTATATATTCTATGAAAAAACAGAATTTTCTTTCCTCAGATTATTTCTCATTTTTTATCCCTTGGCTTTTTGTCTTATTATGGAGCACAGGATTTATATTTTCCAAATTAGGTCTTAATTACGCACCACCATTTGCTTTTTTATCTTTACGTTATTTAGCTTTAATTTTTATCATGTTGATAATTTGCATTTGTACAAAAAGTACATGGCCAAAATCTAATAAAGAAATATTCCATATTGCTCTTTCTGGTTTTTTTCTACATGGATTATATCTTATTGGCGTTATGGGAGCCATACATTTCGGACTAGCTACAGGTATCACAGCATTAATTGTTGGATTTCAACCCCTTTTAACTGCTTTTATATCTAATTTTTTCTTAAAAGAATCTCTTAACAAATGGCAATGGCTTGGAATAATTTTTGGATTAATAGGTATCCTTATTGTTCTTTATCCCAAATTAGGATTTCATTCTCATGATCTCAATGCTGTTGGTTTTGCTATAATAGGGTTATTGGGTATTACTTTTGGAACTCTTTATCAAAAATATTTTTGTCCAAAATTTGATTTGAGAACAGGTGGTCTAATCCAATATTTAACAGCCGGCTTATTTACATTTCCTTTATCTTTTCTATTTGGAAATTGGCAAATAAAATGGGATTGGCTTTTGATTTTTTCTTTGGCTTGGTTGGTTATTATTTTATCTGTAGGTGCCATATCTTTACTAAGCTTATTAATTCGTCATAATAAAGCTTCATCAGTTGCAAGTTTATTTTATCTCGTTCCACCCTTGACGAGTATAGAAGCTTATATAGTTTTTAAAGAAAAAATTTATTTCTATACTTTAGTTGGCATGGGGTTAACTATAATAGGTGTTATATTGGTTATTCATTCAACATATAAAACCATCACTAAAGATAATTAAATAAAAAGACCCCCCTGAAAGGGGGATCTTTATAGAAATCAACTCATATTATGGGACAACTGGTCCGCCGTCTCCACCATCACCACCGTCTCCCCCATCACCACCGTCACCACCATCATCATCTCCGTTAGTATCATCATCACTTGGTTCAATAGTTACAGCACGTTCTTTTGCACCATTATCCGCATCACTTAAAGTAGCTTCACCAACAGCTGCTGTTTCTTCAGCCACTTCAACCTGTCCTCTAAACATTGGATTTTGGTCCAATTGTCTTACAACTATACTATAAGTTTGTATAGTTTGAGGTTGGTCTACATTAATTCTTAAAGGTACGATTGTAGTATTAGTTGTTCCAGGTTCTAATAATCTATATGTTACAGTAATTGGCTGAGTTGCTGTTTCAGGTGCCAATCTGTATTGTGTTATAGTTGGTTGTGTACTTCCCCCTGAAGATAAGTCAATTATTTGAGACTGTACAGGAGGTTGATATACCTGAACCCTATATATTGGTGCATCAGCTGCTGGAGCATCTGCATCAGCTTGGGCAGGATTATAAACACGGATTGGTGCTGAAGGAGCTTCCATCGGAGCATTTTCCTCAGCAGATTGACTAGGTACATAAATAGGACCTGGTATATAAATAGGCGCTGGAGCAGAAGTTTCTTCAGCAGATTCCTGATCAACCATTGGCCTTTCCATTATAACAGTTTTGACTTGAGGTGAACTACCAGGAACATCTGTATCAATCATTGGTCTTTCAAGTATAACAGTTTTAGCTTGAGGTGAGCTACCATCAACAGCATCTGCAGAACGTTTATCTAGTTTTTCAGCTGGTATTTCTGCATCCGCATCTCTTTTTGATTTTAAGACGGTAATTTTTTTAGCTTGTTCTTCTCTAGCTTGCTTAAAATTAGGGTCTTTAAAGAAAGGAGCTGGGGTTTGAGGTACTTCGACCATACCGGTATTTGCATTTGAAGCATCATCCAAGACTGCTAAAAGTTGGTCAAGAATAGGGCGATAACCAAACACTGTTATAGTTATATTTTCACCACTTCTTCTATCTGGCATTGTAATCATTGTTCGACTGCCATTTGGATCATTAAACTCATAAACTACATTACCATTACGATCTACAATGATATCACTGGCATTGCGTTCATTACGTTGTACATAATCCATTAATGCACGACCTTGGGGACTGTCTTGTTTAAAACTACCATCTGCATTAACAATAGTCATGGAAGGATCTTTTACTATTCTTGGGTCGTCATAAAAACTTATTTGTCCACCACCATTATTATATGTACGGGTAGTTACTAAAACATCTTGTGTATTAAACTTGTCAATTTTTATTTTTTTTAATTCAGTTGTTTGCGTAAAATTTGGTATAGTTTGATTACGTGATGGCATGTTAAGATTATTAAGATTATTTAATCCACGATTAGCATTAATATTGTTATCTAAAACTGCGCCACCAATCATACCTTCTGCGCATCGCCCAGCTGATTGATCATATCCTTTTTCGCAAAATATAATTTCTGCTGATAAGGGTCCTACTGATAAAAAACCAGCAGCTAATATTGTGCTTAAAACTAGTTTATTGGTATTCATAACTATTCTCCTTGTTTTTGTATTTTTCCGGATAAGATTAGTTTTTCTTATTAATTCATTTGTTATGCTTATGACTATAAACCATATTTATTAAAATACCGTTAAATACGTACAAGATTTGGAGAAATAAAATATTTATTTTTTGCTTAAAATTTTATGCCAATTTAACCAAAAATAAAACCTCTTGTTAAGAGGTTTTTATTAATTGTTAAAAATGTATTAATTTTTATTCTTGATAATTTAATATTAATTACATTTAGAATAACCACATGAAGTACAAACTGTACAGCCTTCCTGGTGTATTAAATGACCTTCTCCACATCTTGGGCATAAAGAACTTTGAGTTTTTTTTGAATCAGACGCCTGTTTCTTTGGCATATTTTCTATCCAAAATCCAATAATGCGCATATGTTGTTCAATAATGTCGGCTATAGCAGCTAATAATGATGGTACATAACGTCCGCCTAACCACGCACCACCATTAGGATCAAAAACTGCACGCATTTCTTCAACAATAAAACGAACATCACCCCCTCTTCTAAAAATTGCGCTTATCATTCTGGTTAATCCAACAATCCACGCGTGATGAGACATATTTTTAGAATTCACAAAAATTTCAAAAGGACGTCTTTGTCCATTTTCAATGCTATCATTAATTGTAATGTAAAATGCATGATCACTTTCAGGCCAACGCAATTTATAGGTCTGACCAGGTAAAACCTCGGGACGGTCTAACGGTTTGGTTAAAAAAGGTAATGAAACTTCAAATTCATCTTGAGCATAAGATTTAGCTATTTCTTTTTCTAACGGTAATTCAGTTTGGTTCTTATCACCATTATTTTGGTTTAATATATCTTTATCAATTTCCAATACAGCGCCAGTTACATCATTGGGTCTATATGTTGTACATCCTTTACATCCAAGATCATATGCTTCTTGATAAACCATTTTGAAATCATCAAAAGATAAATTTTCAGGACAATTAATTGTTTTAGAAATAGAACTATCAATGTATTTTTGAGCTGTCGCTTGAATAATTAAATGATCTTGGGGTGACAAATGTTGGCTATTCACAAAAGATTCAGGTAAAGAGGACTGGTTACCATATAATTGTTGATATAAATTATAAGCATAATCATATACTTCTTCAGATGATCTTGAACCATCGGGCATTAATATATTTCGTTTATAATGAAAACTAAAAACTGGCTCTAAGCCCGAAGAAACATTATTGGCTAGTAATGAAATTGTGCCTGTAGGGGCAATAGATGTAACAAGTGCATTACGTATACCTTTTTTATTAATTAAATCTTTTATTTCTTGGTCAAGATTTTTAATTGTTTGACCCGCACAATATTTGTCCGCATTAAAAAGGGGAAAGGACCCTTTTTCTTCAGCTAAATCAATCGACGCACGATATGCTGCATTTTGAAAAATTTGCAACCAATTCGACATAAGCTCTACAGAATTAGGACTACCATAGCGGACATTACACATTATAAAAGCATCAGCTAAACCTGTAATACCAAGCCCCAAGCGTCTTTTTGCCTGTGCTTCTTTTGCTTGTGTCTCAAGTGGAAATTTTGAAATATCAATCACATTATCCATCATTCTTATAGCTACGGTCACAAGTTCAGCTAGTTTTTCTAAATTTAATTGGGCGTTTTTTTGGAAAGGATTTTTAACCAAAGCCGCAAGATTAATTGAACCTAAAAGACATGCCCCATAAGGTGGTAATGGTTGTTCACCACAAGGATTGGTAGAAGAAATTTGTTCACAATAATAAAGGTTATTTTGTTGATTAATACGATCAATAAAGATCACTCCAGGTTCTGCATATGCATAGGTAGAGCGCATAATGCGATCCCATAAATCTTTAGCAGGTAATATTTTATGAGTTATCCCATTGAATTTTAATTCCCATGATTGGTTTTGTTTAACTGCTTTCATAAAATCATCTGTAACTAACACAGAGAGATTAAACATACGCAAACGTCCTGCTTGATGTTTAGCATCAATAAAATCTTCAATATCAGGATGATCGCAGCGTAATGTTGCCATCATAGCACCACGACGATAACCAGCGCTCATAATTGTGCGACACATTGAATCCCAAACATCCATAAATGATAATGGACCTGATGCATCAGCACCTACCCCTTTTACAGGAAATCCCTTGGGTCGCAGGCTAGAAAAATCATATCCAATTCCACCACCTTGTTGCATAGTTAATGCAGCTTCACGTAAATGCTCAAATATACCATTAATACTATCGGGTATTGTGCCCATAACAAAACAATTGAAAAGTGTTATGTGCCGATCAGTTCCGGCACCGGCTAAAATACGCCCGGCAGGTAAAAATTTAAAATCTTCCATAGCTTCATAAAAACGTTGGGTCCAATATTCTTGTTTTGATTTTTGTTCAACCTGGGTCAAGGCTCGCGCAACCCGAAGCCATGTATCTTCAATCGTTTGGTCAACCTTTGTACCATCAAGGTTTTTCAACCGGTATTTCATATCCCATATTTGTTGCGCAATTGGCGAAAAATTTATCATCTCTTACATTAAATCCAAGGATTAAATAAATTAGAAATATTGGGATCTAAGATCAAGTAACATTTAAATAATACTATAATAACTTATAACTTTCTTGTTCAATTTTTTCTTCAAGATTTTTCATAAATTCCTCCCGAGTTAAACCTTGGGCAAGTGGTTCTAAAAATTTTATAGTAATTGTACCAGGTTTTTTAACAAAAGCATTACGTCCCCAAAATAAACCTGAATTCAGGGCAACCGGAATAATTGAAGCATCAATATATTTATATAAGGCCGCTATACCAATATGATAAGGTGCTTTCTTTCCGGGTTTTACTCGTGTGCCTTCGGGGAAAATAATGACACTGCGATTATCATCAATAATTTTTTTAGTTGCTGTTAACATATATTTCAAGGATATACCCTTACCAGAACGATCAATAGGTATCATCCCATAAGCCCGAAGATAGTCGCCAAAAACCGGAATTTTTATTAATTCTTTTTTTAAAATAAAGACAGGTCTTGGTAATAATAAGATAAAAAATAAAGTCTCCCAAGTTGATTGATGTTTAACGGCGTAAATAGCTTTTGTATTAACCAAATGATCATGACCAACAATTTGATAATGTATACCCACAATTAATTCTAATCCCTTTAATATTGACCTTGACCATAAATAGGCAATATAAAAAACAATGGATTTAGAAAAAAGTAAAAGAGGCCACGCAAAAATAGCCATTAAAATAGTTACACAATAAAAAAAGATAATAAAAATTAATGAACGAAAAATAATAAAAAGTTTACACATGGTAAATTATGTAAATTTTTCAAGGGAGCGCAGAACTGTCCATCGTGCTGTAAAAAACGCAATAAGACCCATCGATAGGGGAAGACATGCAAGCAGAACCCAATGCCATAATTTTAAAGAAAAATTTGTAAAAATTACTGTATCAAAGAAATTAAAAAAATGTCCTATACCAAATAAAGTTAAAAAAGCTATTGATCCTCCTAATATACCACCCTTTAATCCTAAACGTAATGCATGTGATTGAAATTGCTTAGCCACATAAATATCTTGGGCACCAACTATATGCATAATATGAACAACTTTACGATGGATTGAAAGTCCTGTGCGTGTTACAAAAATAACTGTTAAAATACAGGCAAATGTTATAATAAAAACTAAAATATAAGCTAACAGCCTTATGGAATCAGCAAATGGGATTAATCCTTTCATCCAACTATGATTATCATCAAGAACAACATCAGGATTAATTGATATAAGAGATTTTTTTACCGTCCCTAAATCAGGTATGGCATGAGACATATATTTAACAGCTATAAGATCTGGTATTGGTAAATTAGCTTTTGACGCTTGTGATCCCAACCAAGGTTCTAAAAGATTATCTATTTCATCAATAGAAAGAATTCTAACTTCTGTAATACCTTCTGTATTTTGAAGTGTTTCGAAAATTTTATTTAATTGTTTTTTGTGATCATTGGGATTATCTGGATCAGATGGCGGAATTTGCACTGTTAAAGATCCCATTAAATTATTATTCCAGCGTATTGCAATATCATTAAGTAATAAAGCACCAGCCAAGGCTAACATTGCCAAATAAACCATAAAACCTATTATCCAAGGCAGAAATCTAGCAGATATATCTTGGGTCAACGGGATATTAATACGCAGCAAATTATTTTCCTTTAAGCATTTTAATCATATTACTTTCAATCCGTATTTGGGGGTGGGTAAATCTGCCAACCAAATTTTCATTATGGGTTGCAATAACAACTGTCGTTCCCATCTTATTTAATTCATCAAATAAATACATCAATTTTACACCTATACTGTCATCAACATTACCCGTTGGTTCATCTGCTAATAAAAGGCTGGGCCTTCCAATAACAGCTCGTGCAATGGCAACACGTTGTTGTTGCCCACCAGATAAAGTATGGGGAAAAGCATGCAGATGATTTGATAAACCCACCCATATTAAAAGTTCTGTTACATATTCATGAACAAGTTTTTTGGGTATACCTGCAACTCTTAAAGGTAAAGCTACATTTTCAAAAGCCGTTAGATGATCCAATAATCTAAAGTCTTGAAAAATAACCCCTATACGACGGCGTAATAATGCAAAATCTTGATGGCGTAATGTTTGAACATCACGACCAAAAATTCGAATTGTTCCAGCCGCAGGACGTAAAGCCAAATACATTAACCTTAATAAAGAAGATTTACCAGCACCACTGGGACCAATAAGAAAATGAAAAGATCCAGGATTCAATTGAAAATTAATATCATGCAAAATTTCTGGTTCTAAACCATAACGCATCGAAACATTTTCAAAAAAAATCAATTTATTTAGCCTTTAAAATCTAGATTATTTGTAATTTATTTAAAACTATTCATTTTGATATTCAAGCTTTGTTATCAAACATTTTAATACATTCTTAAAATTCGGACAAATCTATTAAAACCAGACCCAAAAAGAAGGCAAATCAGATACTGAAAAGGTGAAAGTAACAGTAATAAATATAAAAGGTTGTCCATGCTCTTAGCCCTAAAGCATCTTAAATTTATTAACTCTTATTCTAAATAAAATATCTTTCCATAATTCATCCCCTTAATTGAATCACTCATAATTCTTCATACTATCCATAGGTTGATTTACTAAAATAATATATTTGTATAGATAACTAAAATTTGAATTGTTTATAGACCAGATTCTTCAAAATCAATTTTTTCCTTTCAATCCTATTTTATCAAATAATTAAGGGCAGATTCATTTTGCTTATTTAATAGAGAATAACTATCAGGCCATAAAAAAAATGAATAAAACTAGAACGATATTCTTATGGAAAATTTATTTATAAAAAAATCATAATAAATTATTAAAAATATTAAAAATTATCAATTAATTATAATTTTAATTCTTTTTGTTTTTAGAAAGGAATAATTATGACAAAAAAAATTTTGAATTATGTTACTTTTTTTAGCATTTTGTTAACTTTAGGTGGATGTGG
>JAIBAD010000042.1 GCA_019695395.1 Alphaproteobacteria bacterium | reverse complement strand
CCGGATCAGCAGTGCGATCCAATTTAATACCGGATCAGCAGTGCGATCCAATTTAATACCGGATCAGCAGTGCGATCCAATTTAATACCGGATCAGCAGTGCGATCCAATTTAATACCGGATCAGCAGTGCGATCCAATTTAATACCGGATCAGCAATGTGATCCAATAAAATTTTAGACTTAAGCTGATAAAAATTATAATTATGCATTTTTTTCTTGACATATAGAAAAAAATAGGATATAAAGGTGCATAATGAATATAAGTGTACCCGCTGTTAATTTAACAGCGGGTTTTTTTATGTCTTTATTGTTGAAGGTGACTGATGAACATTAAACCATTAACGTTGGAAGGGGTACAAAAAGTTGCCTCTAATTTACGCGTTCAAGACCAGGTAGAAATTTATGCAACCCGGTGGTCGGATGACCCCAAAATTCTAGCTGAAGAAGCATTATCTTATACAAATTATGGGTATTTAGTTAGTGATAAAGACCATCCTGTTGCAGCGATGGGATTATTAGAAATGTGGCCGCATGTTTGGTCAGCCTGGATGTTTGCGACACCCGAATGGGCAAATATTTCCTTTGATTTAACAGCGTATCTTAAAAAAACTTTGCCTTATTATTTTAAAATTTATCAAGCCCATAGGATCCAATGTCATTCTTGGATAGGACATAAGAAAGCGCACAGATGGTTAGAATATCTTGGTGCACAGCCAGAAAATATAATCTCCTATTTTGGAAAGAATAAAGAAGATTTTATAACATATGCTTGGATTCTTTAATCTAACATAAAAAGATAATAATAGCATTTTAGTGAGGATAAAATTATGTGTTCAATTCCTTTTAAACCTAAAAAAGAAAAAATGATACCACCCCCAACTTTACCAAGTCAGGATATGGCTGAAATCCAAATGGCCGAAGAAGAAGAAAGAAAAAGGGCAAGATTGGCCAAGGGACGTGCTACAACGTTATTAATTGGCGGCGATGGGGATACAACTTCTGCGCCATCATATATTAAAAAATTATTAGGCCAATAATAATAAAATTATATTAATTTATAGGATTGATCCAATGGATTCATCAGAAATTGTGCTTGAATTTATCAAGCGGCAAGAAATTATGTCTGCCGAACGTTCGGGTTTGGAACGTCAATGGCGCCAGATATCTGAATATATTTTACCTCAACGTGGGGATTTTAAAGAAGAATACCAGCAGCCTTTACCCTATTCAGAAAAGGTTTTTGATGGGACGGCAGGTTTGGCTGCCTATAATCTGGCGTCAGGTTTGTGGAGTATGATGACCAATTCTGCAACAGAATGGTTTAATTTACAATGTCACAATCATGAAATGAATGATCAGCCCATTATTCGTTTATGGCTTGATCATGCTACAAACATTATGCGTCAAGGTTTTGCTGCCCAAGGTGGAAAATTTTATAGTAGAATTTTAGATCTTTATTTAGATTTGGTTTGTTTTGGGACCGCCATATTTTATGTAGAACAAAATTCTAAGAGGTCCGGCATTCATTATTCATGTCGTCATTTATCCGAATGTTTTATTGCTGAAAATTATTGTGGTGAAGTTGATACCATCATTCGCAAATTCTCTCTGACAGCAAGACAAGCCTATCAATTATGGAATGAGCGTTGTCATTATAAAATTATCAAAGCACTTGATCGTTATCCCGAACAAAAATTCAATTTTCTCCATGTTGTTGTTCCTTGTGATGAAATGCCCAAAGATTTATTGGATCATAAAGATAAAAAATTTTCCAGTTTTTATATTGATATTGGCCATAAAAATATTCTTTCTGTGGGTAGCTATTTTGAATTTCCCTACATGGTTCCAAGATGGTCAACAAGACCAGGCCATGTTTATGGGGATAGTCCTGCGATGTTAGCCATGGCAGATGTAAAAATGTTGAATACGATGTGTAAAACAACAATCACAAGTGCCCAGAAAATGGTGGATCCGCCTTTATTGGCTGTGGATGAAATGGCAGTTCGTGGTATCAGGACAACGCCTGGGGGTATCATTTACGGTGGACTTAATGCCAATGGCCAAAGACTTTATGAACCTTTGTCAACGCAAGGTAATATTGGATTAGGTTTTGAAATTGAAGAACAGCGGCGGCAAGCTATTAAAGAAATTTTCTTTTCTTCGCTCATGCAAATGGTACAACAACCAAATTTAACTGCAACAGAAATATTAATTAAACAAGAAGAAAAATTGCGGTTGATGGCTCCCCATCTTGGAAGATTGCAAACTGAATTTTTGGATCCTTTGATTGATAGGCAATTTGCCCTTATGGCGCGATCTGGGTGTTTTCCACCATTACCAGAGGAAATGGGACCAAATCCTATCATGAAAATAGATTATGTATCACCTTTGGCACGTGTTCAAAAGAATGCCGAAGGTATGGCTATCTTACGATCGGTTGAAGCTTTATTGCCCATGGCCAATTATGATCCATCAGTTTTATCCATTGTGGATCCTTATGCTTATGGCCGTTCGATTGTTGATGCGTTTGGTGCCCCACAAAAAATATTACGAATGAATTTATAATAATAGAAAGGATTAAAAGAATGAAGAAAACGATTCATTGGTACGATTTATATTCATCAGAAAATATACAAAAAGTAAAAGTTGCATATAAAAATAAATTAGATCCCTCGCATCAAGAAAGCCAATTAATTCTCAATGATCTTGCTGCCTATTGCCGCGTTCATCGCACAAGTTTTATTCCCAATGATCCATATCAAACAGCTTTTAATGAAGGAGCGCGTGATGTTTTTCTTCATATTTATGACATGTTAAATTTTGATATCACCCAAAATTTTAATCAATAAAATTAAGAAAGGTTTATTTATGCAAGTAACAGAAAATATACCCCAAGATCAAGGTATGATCCAATCTCCACCCAATAACCAAAAAAACAATTGGGTTGATCATTTGGATGAACTGGCCAAAAATATGGTACATAAAAAAGGGTATAAAACCCCTAATGATTTAGCCAAAGCTTATCTCCATGCAGAAAAACTTTTGGGTGGAGAGAAAATTTCATTACCAGGAAAAAATGCGAATGCCCAGGATTGGGATTATGTGTGGCAGCGTCTTGGACGACCAGAAAATATAGAAGGATATCAATTTAATGTACCTTCTGATTTTCCTCTTTATGACCAAGATTTTGCTAAATGGTATAAAGAAAAAGCATATCAAGCTGGATTGACTAAAAAGCAAGCAAGCTTGCTTCATGATGCATTTGTTGATTATACAATACATAGTCAAAATAATCATAAAATAACGGAGCAAATAAAACGGCAAGAATTAGAAGAAACATTACATCAAGAATGGAATAAAGATTATGACGTTAATCTTCAAATCGCAAGACAAGCAGCAAAAATTTTTGTTGATGATCAGGGTGTTTTAGACATGTTAGAAAATACATTGGGAGGTCCAGCCATGGTTAAATTTTTTTATAAAATTGGTCAAACAATGCAAGAAGATTTTTTAAAAGGTCCTAAGGGATCATTGTCAAAATCTTATTCACCGCAAATGGCTGAAGCCGAAATTACAAGATTAAAAGGTGATCCTGATTTTAATCGTAAATGGATGGATAAATATCACCCTGAACATCAACAAACTATTCAACAGATGACGGAATTGCATCGTCTTGCCCATAATCATCCGTTGGATATCAAATAAATTACACTAAAAATTTCTAACTTAAGAGGGCACAGAGAATATATACTTTCCTCTTATATAATAAAACCTGGCAAATTGCCAATTAAGGGCCTGTTTTTAACAGATACCTCTTAAAAATTAATATTGTTTTTTTAAGGAGAATAATATGAGTTTTCAAGTGGATACCGCCTTTGTAAAAAATTATAGCAGTACCCTTTACCATCTTGTGCAACAAAAAGGATCAAGATTACGTACAGCTGTACGGCAAGAAATTTTAAATGGCGAAGAAAATTATTTTGATCAAATTGGATCAACCGATGCTTTAGAAAAATTAGCAAGACATGGGGACAGTCCAGCTATTTCTATTCCCCATACCAGACGCCGGGTTTTTCAGCGTGATTTTGAATGGGGTGATTTGATTGATAAAAATGATAAAATTAGATTATTAATTGATCCTGCATCATCTTATCTTCAATCAGCTATGTGGTCTTTGGGTCGAAGAATAGATGATGTGTTAATTGATGCTGCTTTGGGCACAGCCTATACCGGTAAAAATGGTACAATATCGGTACCTTTACCCTTAACCCAAAAAATCCCTGTTAATGCATCTGGACTTACCTTACAAAAACTTTTTGATGCTAAAGAAAGATTAGATGCAGCAGATGTTGATCCAGATGAACCCCGTTATATAGCGGTTACTGCTAAACAAATTACCAATCTTTTAAACACGACAGAGGTAAAATCATCCGATTATAACACAGTCCGCGCCCTGGTTCAGGGTCAAATAGATAGTTATATGGGATTTAAATTTATCACAACCCAACGTTTGGCCAAAGATATTAATGGAGACCGCCAAATTATTGCATGGGCGCAAAATGGATTACTTCTGGCGATAGGTCAAGATATCCAAGGCCAGGTTGCATCAAGACCGGATAAAAGTTTTTCTACCTATGTTTATGCCTGTTTATCATGTGGGGCAACACGTATGGAAGAACAAAAAATTATCGAAATAGCTTGTAAAGAATAGAGGTAAAAATGACAAATTTTTATGGGTTACAAATGGCTAAAATACGTACGTCAAATCCACCCCTTTTACCTGATGTAGCAGATGTTGGGGGAAGGGTTCGCTGTTTTAATGAAAAAATATTTTTAAATGGACAAGCCGTTAATGATACGATCGAAATAGCCAAATTACCGAAAGGATCTAGAATTCATTACGGTATTTTGAATGCAGATACAAATTTAGGGTCAGCAACCTTAGCCATTGGTATTGCAGGTAATAGCACCAAATATAGATCGGCGCTTACACTTCCTTCATCAAATACACCTATATTTTTTGGCACTACATCTGCAGTTGGGGAAGGTCTTCTAACTGAAGAAATTGTTTTATTAACAATAGGGGGTGCAACTTTACCCTCTATGGGCTTACTGCGTGCGCAAATTTTTTACACGATAGATTAATAAACGTACAAAGGGGGATATTTAATATCCCCTTTATTCAACAATTTATATGGATATAGGATTATGGACGCTATTGTAACTTTATGCAATCGGGCTTTGGACCTTATTGGGGCTGATCCGATTATGTCACTTGATGATGAAAATAAATCTGCGCGGTTATGTAAAAGGAATTATCCAATTAGCAGGGATTTAGTTTTAAGATCTTATCCTTGGAATTGTGCTATGCAACGGACCTTCCTGCCTGCACTATCTATAGCACCCTTATGGGGATATAAAAAATCATTTCCCTTACCTGTGGGGCCAGAACCTCTTTACTGTATACGGTTATATAAAGTTATATCAGATCAAGATTATAAATTAGAAAATGGTTGTATTTTAAGTAATGACCAGGCACCTCTGCCTATTCTTTATATTGGAAGAATTCTAAATCCTCTTGATTTTGATCCTTTATTGGCCGAAGCGATTGCGTTACGCCTTGCAATTTATTTGGCCAGTAATTTGGTCGAAAGCTCACCTAAAATAGAATTAATCCGCGGATATTTCAGAGAAATAATAGCCGAGGCTAGAATAATTGATGCCCAAGAAAATAGTGCGGAAGATTTAACAATCACATCTTGGTTAGAAAGCAGATATTAACATGGTGCATCTTTATCCAGTTCTAACGACATTTAATAGTGGGGAATGGTCACCTATTTTGCATGGACGAATTGATCTGCCTAAATATCAAAATGCGTGTAAAACTTTGCTTAATTTTATTCCTTTACCTCAAGGGGCTGCAACCCGAAGGCCAGGCACCCATTTTGTTGCTGAAACAAAAAATAATAAAAAAGTAAAATTAATTCCTTTTGAATATTCGACAAGCCAGGCTTATATCATTGAAGCAGGGGATCAATATTTCCGTTTTTATAAGGATCGTGGGCGGATTGAAGATCCACCTGGCTTACCTATAGAAATTGTGACACCTTTTAGGGAAGAAGATTTAAAAGATTTAAAATGGGTTCAATCTGCCGATGTTTTATATCTGTGTCATCCTTTATATGCCCCTCGTAAACTCAGCAGATATAGTCATATAAAATGGTCTTTAGATGAAATTAAATTTAAAGATGGGCCATATCTTGATGATAATATAACCCTAACGACATTAACGATTAATGGGACAACGGGTAATATTACCATTACAGCCAGTGCAGCTTTATGGTCCGCGGATGATATAGGACGATTGGTACGTATACGTTTCCATACAAGTAATGTTTTAGTGTGGGGCAGCGCTAAAATTATATCATATGTAAATTCAACAATGGTGAATGCTGTTGTTGATCCTGATTTCCCTTTTTCCCAAACAGGGGGAACAACGAAATGGAAATTAGGGGCATGGTCTGATAGTTTGGGCTGGCCTTCATGCGTTACTTTTTATGAAGAACGTTTGTTTTTTGCCCATAGCAAAAGCCAACCCCAAACAATATGGGCATCAGTATCGGGGGATTATGAACGCTTTTCACCCACATCTAATGGGAGTGTCAGTTTACAAGAAAGTGCCCAAATTTTATCAGATAGTAGTTTGGTGTTCACAATTTCAGACGATAGGGTTAATGCCATAAGATGGATGAGTGCGGGTAAAACTTTGGCCATTGGTACATCTGGGGGTGAATTTAATGTTCAAACGTCCACCTTGAATGAAGCTTTAACACCTAACAACATTACGATAAGACGTGAAGGAACAATAGGGTCATCAAACCATATGGCCATTAGAATTAACCAAGCGGTTCTTTATATTCAAAGGGCCGGGCGTAAACTTTATGAAATGGCCTATAATTTCGAAGCAGATTCTTATATTTCACCAGAAATGACCATTATGGCACGGCATTTAACCCAAAAAGGTATGGTTGAAATGACCTATCAACAAGAACCTTGGTCTATTTTATGGGTTATTATATCTGATGGTACGCTATTGGGTTTTACCTATATGCGGGATCAGGAAGTTATAGGATGGCACCAACATATCTTAGGAGGTGTTGGATCAAAAATTTTATCTCTTTCTACTATTTCTGGGTTAAATCAGGACGAATTGTGGTTGGTTGTGGAACGCACAATTAACAACCAAATTAAACATTTTATAGAATATTTGGGAAATGAATTTAACCCCAAAGATGAAAATGATAAAAATGAATGTTGTTTTATGGATTCTGCTCTCTTTTATGAAGGAAGGGCAATTCAAAAAGTAACAGGTATTGATCATTTAAAAGGTGAACGGGTCGATATCTTATGTGATGGTGCTGTCCATCCCGAAAGGATAGTTGATGGGAATGGTGAAATCACTTTAGATTATCCTGCTCAAAAAATTTATGTGGGGTTAGGGTATAAAAGTTTATTAGAAACTTTGGATTTTAATTTTGGTTTCCCCTTGAGCAGTACAGTTGGAAAAACAAAAAAAATTAATCAGCTTTATATTAACTTTCTATCAACCCTTGGGGGTAAAATTGGTTTTGATCAGACATCAATGGATGAAATCGTTTTAAGAAAAATGACAATGCCTATGGATAAAAGCCCACCTTTATTTTCCGGCATAAAAACAATTTTGTTTCCCAAAGGTTGGGATAAAGAGAGCAGATTAATTATAAGCCAAGATCAACCTTTACCTATGACAATTTTATCCATTGTCTCTGACATATCTTTAATGGAGAAATAAATGTGTGATGTAATGACAGCATTAGCAGCAGGTGGTGCTTTGACTGGTTTGGCTGGTACAGTCCATCGCCAAGTCACAGAAAATTCTACGCTTAAATCGCAAGCTAAAAATTTAAAACAACAGGCATCACTTGAACAGCAACGCGCTTTATATGAAGAACAACAAAGAAAGAATTTAACAGTCCAAAAACTTTCACAAGATAAGGTATCAAGTAATTATCGGGGGCTTACGTTAACAGGTACAGCTTTAGATACACTTTCTGATCAAGCAAGATATTTGGCTTTAGATAATGCTTATCAAAATTATGGAAATAAAATAATGACAAATAATCTTCTTAATCAAAGTAGATTAAAATATATACAAGCAGAAAGGCAGCGCCAATACGGATCTTTGATGACAGCTGGTAAATTTTTATCCGGATTTGATTTTTAATCAATAATTCAACTTTTAAAAAGGTGAAATCATGACATTGCATACTTTATTATGCCGGGTGACTTATATGGGTGATGATGTAACAGAAAATTTTGCGATACCTTTTATTTTTTTTGATAGTCAAGAATTGTTGGTTATTAAAAGAGATTTAAAAACAGGTTTTGAGCAATCCCAAAAAATACATGTGGATTATGAGGTAAAAGGTGGGTCTGGAAAGATAGGTACGGTTATTGCATTTGACCCACCTAAAACTGGGGTCAGTTGGACAATTATACGCAAAACATCACCCAAGCAACCGGTTGATTATGTATCAAATGATTTGTTTCCTGCAGAAACACATGAACAAGCATTAGATCGATTAACAGCTATGATTCAAGAAATTTATGAAACGTTAGATCGATGTTTAACTTTGCCTTTTTCCTCTGTCTATAAAAATGTTCAATTGCCTGAACCAGGGGCTGGAAAATATTGGCGCTGGAATATGACGGGGACTAATCTTGAGGCTGTTGATCTAGCCAATAAAGGATTAATTGGACTACCTCTTTCAATAAATGAAGGTGGGACAGGTGCAAATACCGCTGATCTTGCATGGCGTAATCTTGGTCAATTTGCCTCATCAGAAGACATAAGTAAGGGCCGTGATGCTGTTAAAGTTGCCACACCTTTATCTTTGGTTCGGCAAACACGTGTACTTAAAAACCTATCTAATAAATTTTTTCGTTAATTAAGGAGAATTAAAATGGTTGCAAATCTTGATCCTATTTTTATTAAAACTACCAAAACATCCCAAGCTGTTGCCACATTGGCCAATAATGATGTTGATGATAATCCTGTTGGGACAGTTTTATTAACCACATCCGGTAATGAAGGGTCAATTGTTACCAATATTACAGCTTTAGCACGCGCAAGCTTGGCCTCATCAATGGCGTGTTATCTTTATCTTTCCAAAGATAATGGGGTAACTCAAAGACTTTTATCCGTAAAATTAATGGCTTCATTTACATTTAGCCCCACGACAGCTCAAATACCAGTAGATTTTGGGTATAGTGAAACTTTACCTTTAAAACTTGAAGCTGGTGATCAAATTTATTGTGGTATCGCAACAGCTTTAGTGGGTGGCGTGGTCTTTACTTGCCAACGCCAGGATTATTAACAGGATTATTAACCAGTTTTTTATATTTTGCTCTTATAATTGTATAATATGCATAGATAATATATTGACCATTTGCTTCTTTAAAAAAGCCAATTAGTGCTGAGGAGGTATCCCATGACTATACAATGGTGCAAAAGTGTTTTTTTTACCTTATTATTGACTATGTTATGTGTGATAATCTTATCAAATGGGCAAGGATTTGCCCAATCTCAACCCACACATGAACGTGAGATCACAAGGGATCAACCTGATCCTGATCGTGATCCAGATCCCCGATCTAATACATTTGCTATAGGACCATGTTTGGTAGCGGTATGTGCACCAGGACAACCACCTGAAGAAACTTCTATACCACCTTCAAATAATGACTCTAGTATATGTGACAGAGCAATTTTACCTGAACAAATGCCTGTATGTGATGAAAGAAGAAGTAGAATTTTTCAAAATTAAATAACTTACTTATATAATGTTTGCTCTCCTAGACTTGGGTGTTATTAGAAATAATGACACTCTTTTTTTATAGTTTGTATAAGCTTTTTTTGGTTCGTAAAATTTGATAGATTTAGTAGGTATTTTTTTAAAAAATACATTTTTTAGAAATTTTATGAAATATTTTTGTAATTCCTATATAAATTAATCATTAATTAATAGTTTTTGTTTATGATGAAATTCATTAAGAAAATAAAAAACAATTTTTAATTAATTTAATGAAGGATATAAAATCATGAATAGTTTATTAAAATCTTTATTACTCTCTCTTGTAGTTATTGCATTTTCTGCATCATCATCTTTTGCTTTTTATAAAGACCCAAATCGCGGTATGGGTGGTGGTGGATCTGAACGTGCTGCTCCTGATAGAGTAAGCAATGCTGAGGGTAATGATGGTAAAGAGGGTGCAGGTTCAAATGGGTTGAACTACAGCACACCTTTTCCTCCTGCTGCAAAAGCTTCTAAGGATAATTGTGATATTATTAATAAAAGCTGTAGTGCAAAATAAGACAAAATATTATAAATATTTTTTAATAAAAAGTGGGTTTTACCCACTTTTTATTTTATAAATCATAAAATGATTATTAGAAGAATATAGTGAATGAGAAGTAGGCAATTTTATTGCTTAATTTCTGTTATTTTTTATTTTGGGCCTTTATAGTAAAGAAGTTTTGGCTAATATTATTGCCAGTACAATAATCCAGTACAACAATTATATCTGTTGTGATTACCCTATTAAAAGGCATATTGTTGCTCCACAAAAAATAATGAGTGATTCTTTTTTTAAGAACAAAATTATATTGTTCGTCTCCGCAAGGAACGTATAAAGAATTTTATTATAAAATTATGAAAAAATAAAAAAAATAATAATTTTAAAATTAATTTATTAAAAAAATATTAAAATAATAATTTTAATTATAAATTTTAATTATTAATTAAATGAAAGGGGTATAAAGATGCAGATATTAAAATCACTTTTATTATCTTTAGTTTTTTTAGGCTTAACAGCTTCTTTGTCTTTTGCGCAAAGTACTGGTGGGGGTATTAAAGTTGGTGTTGGAACAGTTGCCGGGGCCAAAAGTGGAAGTTCTGGGGTTGGCGGCAACGGGGCTTATAGTAAAGATGGTGGAACTACAAAAACTGGTATTAAGCCTGGCCAATATGCTTATGAAACGCCTTTTCCACCTTTGGCAAAAGCAAACTGTGATAGTGCATTATTAGGCAAGGATAAAGGTTGTTCCCAAGATCACACCCAATAAATAAAGCTATTTAATAATCTTTCCCACCATTAGGTTTAAGGTTATAGCTCATTCATTAAAATGATTAAGTTATAACCTTAGATTTTTTAAATATTTTTATAATTTTAAGAATAAATTTTTAAAATTATTTATAATATTTTTCACAAAAATAATTTTATTAACTATTTATTAATAATTATATTTGATAATATCTTTAAATTGTTGATAAAATAATTTTATCAAATCAAAGCCCATAAAATAATTACACAACCTGGTTTTGAAATTTAAATTAACAATTTAAAAGGATAAATTAAATGCAAACATTCATTAAATCACTTATGGTTCTTTTTATTATAGCTGGTGCCGCAAATTCTTTAAACACCTTAGCTTTTGCTCAAAGTGCTCCAAAAAAAGATGTTGTTCGTGATTCTGTAAGAGTAGGTGAAAGTAAAGATAAAAAACCTAATTTTGCTGCTAATGAACCAACTTATAATAAACCATTCCCTTCAATAAAGTCAGCTGGGTGTGATGGTATATTACTTGGTAAAGATAAAAGCTGTGCTCAAGATCATGCACAATAATCTTTTATAAAGATTTGTTTATAAATGGCCTCTTACGAGGCCATTTTTTATTTAGCATTTTTATTAAATTCCCTATGCCCAAAAACTATGATGAATTAGAAAACTATTATTTCATACCTATAAATCTTTATTTTATTATACAGATAATAATAAATTTTATTAATAACAATTTTAGAGGGTATAATATGGATGCATTCAAATTAATTTTACAATCTTTTGTTTTGGCCTTTGTTTTGGTTGGTTTGACAGTTTCACCATCTTTTGCACAAGGTACGGGTGGCCTTAGTGTTAAGACATCATCAGTAAATGTGGGTAATCATAATGGTAATGGACCTAATGGAAGCAAATATAATAAAACAGGCAATGGTTATGTTGGGGGTATTAATGTTAACAATGGTACCACGCCTTTTGGCTCTCCACGACCTAGCCCAATTAAGATAGCAAATACACCATTCCCACCTTTGAAAAATAAATGTGATCCTACACGGGTCGGGCAAGATGTAAATTGTGTCCAAGATCATTAATGATCATTAAATTTTTATGCTTATCAAAACTGACTTATGTACTAAATTTTAATAGGTCAGTTTTGATTTGTTAAAATAAATACTAAAATATCTGGGTATTTTTGGATTCTAAGGATTGCCTATTATATTAGATGTTAAGGCCAATAATCTAATAAATAAGACTATAATTACCTTAAAGATTGACTTTAAAGATAAAATTTATTATATCTGCTTTAAATGAGTTTAATAGGTACTCTTTGATTTTGTTATTTATATAACATAATACACCTTTATAAAAAATATCAGATAATAAAAATATCAGATAATAAGGTGTTTGGATTACATCCCCAGATTTTGGTTGTTTTCTTCATATTGGCAAAGAGTTTACGCTTTATTAATAAGCTAATTGGGCTCTTATATTAACTGCCAATAAAGGAGAATGATATGGCAACTGGTATTGTAAAATGGTTTAACCCAACTAAGGGATATGGTTTTGTTACCCCTGAACAAGGTGGTAGTGATGTGTTTGTTCATGTAAGTGCTTTGGAAAGAGCAGGTTTATCTCATTTAAATGAAGGTCAACGCATCAGTTATGAACTTGCAACGAATAAAGGTAAAACATCAGCCGTAAATTTGAAATTAGTTGCTGCTGCTTAATTAATTTTACCCCGTATTATATTCAAATATATAATATTTTATGAAGTCTTTAAGATATAGATCTTAAAGACTTAAACCGCTTTATAGGATTCTTATATGACAAATTTTGATTTGTTTGCGTTACCGCAACAATTAATGACTTCATTGAAAAAAATGAAGTATGAAACCCCAACCCCTGTACAAGCCGAAGTTATTCCCTTGGCTTTACAAGGTTTAGATATTTTAGCAACGGCCCAAACAGGTACAGGAAAAACTGCAGCCTTTGGTATACCTTTAGTAACTAAAGTTCTTACAACAGAAAAGGGATCATGCCTTGTTCTTACTCCTACCCGTGAATTAGCTGTTCAAGTTATCAATGTTCTTCATCAACTTTTGGGATTTAAAACACCTATTAAAACAGCGCTTTTAATTGGTGGAGAGCCAATGTTTAAACAGTTCCAACAGTTAAAAGCAAACCCACGTATTATTGTAGGCACAGCGGGAAGAATTTATGATCATCTCAATCGCAAGAGTTTAACATTAAAAGATACTAATCTTTTGATTTTAGATGAAATTGATCGGATGCTTGATATGGGTTTTGGTATTCAATTAGATAAAATCTTAAAATATCTTACCAATCAGCATCAAACATTGATGTTTTCGGCGACATTACCCTCTGAAATTCTTAAAATATCAGAAAAATACCTTGTCAATCCTAAAAGAGTTACGATTGGTACGGTTAACAAACCTGTTGATGAAGTTCATCAAGAAATTATTCGTGTTGCTGAATCTGATAAATATGAAAAATTGCTTGGGGAGTTAGATAAACGACAAGGGTCAATTATTGTATTTGTTAAAACTAAATATGCTACAGAACGTCTTGCCCAAAAATTACTGAAGCAAGAACATAATGTTGAAGCTATGCATGGGGATTTGCGTCAGCGGAAAAGGGATAAAGTCATTCATGCTTTCAGACAAAAACGGTACCGTATTATGGTGGCCACTGACATTGCAGCACGGGGTTTGGATATTGCGCATGTTGAACATGTGATCAATTATGATTTGCCTCAGTGCCCAGAAGATTATATCCATCGTATTGGAAGAACAGGACGTGCGGGTGCCCAAGGATCAGCGTTAAGTTTTATTTCCCCTGCGGATAACAAGAAATGGAAAGCAATAAATTTGCTTCTTGATCCTCAATCTTCCCGGACAAAT